>JAKQGS010000400.1 GCA_029556045.1 Pseudomonadota bacterium
TTTATCAACAAACTGGACCGCGCCGGCGCCAACCCTTACCGTGTTGTGGACGATCTGCGGGCCAAGTTGGGCCATAACGCCGTCATGATGCAAATACCCATCGGTCTGGAGTCCGATCTGGAAGGTTTAATTGATCTGATCACTATGAAAGCCTACTACTTTGACGGCGAAAAAGGTGACGACATCCGTGAGGAAGCCATTCCGGCGGCCTATGCGGACAAAGCTGCGGAATACCGCGCCATGATGCTGGATAAGATCTCTTTGTTCTCTGATGAAATGATGGAACTGATGCTGGAAGAAAAACCCATCACTGAGGACATGATTCACCAGGTCGTTCGTAAATCGGTCATCGCCCGCACCCTGACTCCTGTTTTCATGGGCTCCGCCTTCAAAAACAAAGGGGTTCAGTTGCTTCTCAACGCGGTTTCCCGCTACCTGCCGAGCCCTCTGGACCGCCAGTACTGGGGCACCGATAACGACAAACATGAAAAAGTCGAGATTTTCACCGACCCCGACAAGCCTTTGTGCGCCATGGCGTTCAAAATCACTGACGAGACCTTTGGTCAGTTGACCTATACCCGGATTTATCAGGGTACCCTGAAAAAAGGTGAATCCTATTACAACCCCCGTATGGGCAAACGCCAAAGGGTTGGCCGTATCGTGCGCATGCACTCCAACGACCGCGAAGATATTACCGAGGCAAAAGCTGGTGACATCGTGGCCATGGTCGGCGTTGAATGCGCCTCCGGTGACACCTACTGCACCGAGGGCACCAATATCACCATGGAATCCATCTTCGTGCCAGAGGCCGTGATCGAACTGGCGCTCAAACCGGAGAAACAGGACGACCTGGTCAAAATTTCCAAAGCCTTGAACCGCTTTATGAAAGAGGACCCCACCTTCCGTGTGTCGGTAGACCCTGAGTCCAACGAAACCCGCATTGCCGGTATGGGTGAGTTACACCTTGAGATCTATGTCGAGCGGATCAAGCGGGAATACAAAGCCAACGTGATCGTGGGTCAGCCGAAGGTAAACTATCGGGAAGCTCCAACCTTGGAAGCTGCTTACGACTACAAACACAAAAAACAAACCGGTGGTTCCGGTCAGTACGCTCACGTTGTGGGTAAACTGGTGCCGCTGCCAGAGGATGCTGACACCAACTTTGTCTTCGAGAACAACACCGTGGGCGGTTCAGTACCGAAGGAATATATCCCCGGCGTCGAAAAAGGCTTTAAAGAGTCCATTGATAAGGGGTCATTGGCTGGTTATCAGGTTATCCGCACCAAGATGGAGCTGTTGGACGGTGGTTTCCACCCGGTTGACTCCTCGGAGATGGCTTTCAAAGTGGCCGCCCGCGCGGCGTTCAAGGAGGCCTTCCTGGCCTCCAAACCCCAAATTCTTGAGCCTATCATGAAGGTGGAAGTGGAAACCCCCACCGAATTCCAAGGTCCGGTACAGGGTGACCTGTCCTCCCGCCGCGGTGTTCTGATGGGTTCTGACATGCGGGATGATTACGCTGTTATCATGGCGGAAGTACCGCTTTCTGAGATGTTTGGATACTCCACCGATCTGCGCTCGAAAACGCAGGGTAAAGCCGGCTTTACTATGGAGTTCTCCTGCTACAAACCGGTGCCGATGTCGATCCAGGAACAATTGGTCAAAAAGTTCCGCGAAGATCAGGCCAAGGGCAGCAAATAAGCTCAGGGTCTGGATGACGCTTCTAGACGACAAAACTGTCCCCCCTGTTTTACAGGGGGGCTTTTTTTTGCCCTGTATTTATACCCCCCCGCAAAATTTGTGGTACCTTGAGGCGGTTCAACTCATTCCAGTTACCCGTTCCACGGAGGGCTAACCATGAATCAATCTCCCCTGATCCTCTGGTTTAAGGATATTGGCATCAACGACATTCCCCGCGTTGGTGGCAAAAACGCCTCCCTTGGAGAAATGTATCGCGCCCTCATGCCGCAGGGCATTCGCATTCCCAACGGCTTTGTCATCACGGCGGCCGCTTACCGCCTCTTTCTGGAGAAGGCGGGGCTCGAAGACTTTTTACGCCGCACTATGCAGGATCTTGATACCCGCGATGTGCAGAGCCTCCAGGAAAAGGGGCTTCTGATCCGCCGCACAATCGCCAATGCCTCATTACCACCCGAACTGGAAAAGGCGATTCTGGAGGCCTATCAAGTTCTGCGAACATCTGAAGGCGGAGCATGGGACGTGGCAGTCCGCAGCAGTGCCACGGCGGAGGATCTGCCAGAAGCCAGTTTTGCGGGACAGCAAGAAACCTACCTAAACGTGCAGGGAGAAAGGGCCCTGCTGGACAGCTGCAAACTTTGTTTTGCCTCGCTATTTACCGATCGCGCCATTTCATATCGCGCGGATTTTGCGTTTGATCATCACAAGGTCGCTCTTTCCATCGGCGTTCAGCGCATGGTTCGCTCGGATTGCGGTGCCGCTGGCGTGATGTTCACCATCGACACGGAATCGGGATTTCGTAATGCCATTCTCATCAACGCCGCATACGGCCTTGGAGAAAATGTGGTGAAGGGATCCGTCAATCCGGACGAGTACTATGTGTTTAAACCCACGGTCAGAGAGGGGAAACGACCGATCCTGCGCAAGGAGCTGGGCACCAAAGAGTTTCAACTGGTTTACGATCAGGGCGGCAGCAAAGGGGTCATCAATATTCCAGTCCCGGAGGAGCGCCGCGGCCAATTTGCCCTGACCGATGACGAGATCATTCAATTGGCGCAGTGGGGCTGTCAGATCGAAGACTACTACTCCCGACTCAAAGGTCACCTCACCCCCATGGACATCGAATGGGGGCGAGACGGTGTGACCGGACAACTGTATATCCTGCAGGCACGCCCTGAAACCGTGCAGTCGCAAAAATCCATCAAGACCCTTGAAGTCTATAAACTCAAAGGAAAGGGCAAAGTTTTGGCATCGGGGCGGGCCGTGGGGGAAAAGATCGCCGCCGGTCCGGTGCGGGTGATTCACGGCGTCAGCGAGCTCCGGCTCTTGCAGCCCGGCGAGATTCTGGTAACCGATAAAACCGATCCCGACTGGGAGCCATCAATGAAAACCGCCGCCGCCATCATCACCAATCGTGGCGGCCGCACCTGTCATGCGGCCATCGTCAGCCGGGAGCTGGGATTGCCCGCCATTGTTGGCACGGAGACGGCGACTGCGGTGCTGCAAAACGGCCAATGGGTGACACTTTCCTGCGCCGAAGGGGATACCGGTCACATTTATGACGGGAAACTGGCTTATGAGGTAACTCGCATCGATCTCGAAGGGTTAAAACGTCCCCGAACTAAAATCATGATGAACGTGGGAAACCCGCAGGAGGCATTTCGCCTGTCCATGATTCCCAACGATGGGGTGGGTCTGGCGCGTCTGGAATTCATCATCTCGACATTCGTCAAAATTCACCCGATGGCTCTCCTGCGTTATCCCCATCTTCAGGATGCGGAAGCGGTCAGGAGCATCGCACGCATGACCTCGCATTACGAGCGCAAGGACGAATACTTTGTTGACAAATTAGCTCAGGGCGTGGCGATGATTGTTGCGGCATTTCATCCCAACGATGTGATTGTGCGCATGAGCGACTTTAAAACCAATGAATATGCCAATCTCATCGGTGGGCGGGAATTTGAGCCGGCCGAAGAAAACCCCATGATCGGCTTTCGTGGCGCGTCCCGTTATTATCATGAGCGTTATCGCGAGGGTTTTGCCCTGGAATGTCGTGCCATGAAGAAGGTCCGCGACGAGATGGGTTTGACCAATATGAAGCTGATGATCCCCTTTTGTCGTACCGTGGAGGAGGGACAAAAAGTTCTGGCGGAAATGGCCAAACACGGCCTGAAGCGGGGCGAAAACGGTTTAGAAATCTACGTGATGTGTGAGATCCCCAGTAACGTCATTCTCGCCCGTGAGTTTGCTGAAATCTTTGACGGCTTTTCCATCGGCTCGAATGACCTGACCCAATTGATTTTGGGGGTTGACCGGGATTCGGAGATCGTGGCCCCCATCTTTGACGAACGCAATCCGGCCATTAAAAAGATGGTGACTGACGTGATAGTGCAAACCAAGAAATCGGGTCGAAAGATCGGTATCTGTGGGCAAGCCCCCAGCGACTATCCTGAATTTGCCGCTTTTTTGGTGGAATCGGGTATTGACAGCATTTCCCTCAACCCGGACGCGGTTTTAAAGACCACGGCCATGGTTCTGAAATTGGAGGAGAGCCAATCCAGGGGAAAAGGTGTTTAACTTTGGCGTAAAAACGGGGACAATAGGGGGGTGGAGGAACGTCGATGAATCCCAAAAAAAATCCCCAAAACGTACAGCTTTCGTTGGTGCCCAACGACACAGCAGCATCGCCTTATACTCGCCCGGAGGATGCAAATCCGGATGAAGGAAGCCAGTTTGCTGCCATGATGAATCGTTTTGCGGACCGACTGGAAAAAGAGATTGAATACCTGATGTCGTTATGACGCGTTATATGGGCTTCTGCCCTTCCACCACCTGCTTCCACAAGCGATACAACTCGTCCATCAATGCCAGAATGTCTGGCTCCACCTGATTGAGCAGCAGGCGTGCCACCGCTTTCCAATCGGATTGACTGATCGCCATCTCGAGGGCAATTTTGGTTTTTGCCAACTGATCAAAAAGAGCGACACACCGGCTCTTGTCAAAGCTGGCCGGCAACAAGGCGTCCACATGACGGTAGAGATCAATGGCTAACTGATAGTCCTTTTGCAGGATCAACAGTTCATGGGGTGTTTCTTTGGGAAGGTTTTGCCAACAGCGCACAGCCAGATGTTTCAGATGCTTTTCCATGATACCCAGCAGGTTCCGCAGAGCGTCAATCGATTGGGCTGCAAGACCAACCGGAGAATCCGCCTGGATCTGTAATCGCGTCCCAGAGTCCATCGGAGTCTGGGCAGCCTCATGGATATCGCGAAGACACTCCTGATTCAGGGTCACCTTGGTGATCGCCTGATTTTTGTCTAACAGGGTATCTTCCACCCAGGCCAAAGCCTCACCAAGGTTCATGAGGGGTATGGGAACCGGGATCTTTCTGCCGTTCAAATATAGGCTTTTCAGCATTGAACACCTCGACTGACCGTCAGGCAAAAAAAGAGGATCCCTAGGATCCCCCGATTCATGGACTCAATTCAATCTAACCTCAGGCGTTGGAGGTGGTCGCCTTGGCTTCCCGCGCGGCGCGGATTTGTGCTTGCAGTTCAAGAGCCCGCTTATCACTTCCATTGCTCGCCAGCAGGTTATCGACCTGTGCGCCAGATTCCTCGTATTTACCTTGCTTGAACAACAGTGCTGCAAGGGTGAACATCATATTACCATCGTTTGGCACGAGGGACAGATAGTTGCGCAAGGCCTTTTCTGCATCGTCGTAAACTTCCGACTCATGGGCAACCTGTACCATCGCAAATATAGCGGCAGCATTGTCCGGTTTGATTTCAAGGGACTTGCGGATCCAGC
>JAKQGS010000429.1 GCA_029556045.1 Pseudomonadota bacterium
AGCATCCTTGCGGCGAACGGCACTTTTGCTGTGTGCGGCAGGCTGACCGATGCAGCTGGCAACATCACCTATGGCAAATCCCCTGCGGCCAGTAAAGACACCGACGCCCCGACCTTTGTTTCAATGATCGGAGCCAATGGCGCATCCGATCATTACATTAACGCCGCGGAAGTCGGCTTAGCACAGTCAATCATAACAATGAGTGCCAGTGGCTATTCGGTGGCCACTTACTCGCAGATTCTCGATGATTCAACGCCGATTACCTGCAATCATTTGATAACTTATTCCTATCTGGGCATCCCATTGATCAACTCGATGCCGGCCAGTGATGCCCCCTACATCCTCTGTGTGGAACTTGAGGATGCCGCAGGAAATATCACCTATGGCAAATCAAATATCATCACGCGTGATACAGTGGCACCGACCTTTACTTCCTTAACTGCTGACAACGGTGCAGCCGATGGTTATGTCAACAACTCAGAATCTTCTTCCGCCCTGGCTTTTGCCACCCTCGTAGCGTCGGGACAATCCACCACCAATTATACTGCTATTCTGGTGGACAGCCCCGTCACCTGTGATAGCGGCAAAACGTACAGCAACAGCAGCGTCCCAGCCATTAATACCATGGGAGCCGACGAAACCTATGCGCTTTGCGTTCGACTCACCGACGCCGCCGGCAATATCATCTATGGCAAATCCAGCAGCGTCGTGAAAGACACCCTAGCACCGACTGTCGACGCCGGTTCCGACATCCTCACCAACGTGCAGGCATCGTCGTCTGCCACCGCATCCGGTGCCTCCACTTACTCATGGGTCAAAACAACAGGCACTGGTACCATCACCTTTGGATCGGCATCAAGCCTCAACACCACCATCAGCGCATCCGCTGATGAGGCTTATACCCTGACCCTCACCGCAACCGATGCGGCGGGTAACACCACCAGCGATGTCTTGAACTTCACCTGGGACACCACGGCACCGGTGTTTATCTCGCTTGTGGGTATCTTTGGCGCCAGCGATGGATATGTCAACGGGGGTGAATATTTGTCACCAGCGGCCCTTTTAGGTCTATCCGCATCCAATTACACAACGGCAGCTTATACACTACCCCTAGACGATACTGCCGGAGTCGTTGTATGCGACGCTAGTCAGACCTATGGCCTCAGCTCTATTCCCGTAATCAGCGATTTGTCGAGTGATGGCCCCTGGGCCGTGTGCGTGAAGTTAACCGATGGTGCGACCAACACCACCTATGGCAAATCACAGCAGATCGTCCGCGACATTGTGGCTCCATCCGTCGAAGTCGGCAGCGATCTTAGTGCTAACGCTCAGATCAGCCTGACTCCTACCGTAGCTGGGGCCACGTCCTTTCAATGGTCAAAAACCGCCGGAGGGGGAACGATTACGTTTGCCACACCCTCAGCGGCCAATACCACCGCCTCCGCTTCTGCTGATGGAACCTATACCTTAACGCTTCTGGCGGCCGATGATGCAGGAAACTCCTCAGGAGATTCTTTGCAGTTGATTTGGGATACGGTCTTACCACTTGTGCCTTCCTTGAATATTGCCAGCCAAACGTTTCACTATGCCTTCGATGTGACCGTTTCACAGAACACCACGAGCGACAACAATTTTAAAGAGTTTCGCTACACTCTGACCGGCGTTGCACCCGCGGATTGCAGCGATGGAACTGCAACAAGCGGCACCATCAATATAAGCGGCACATCCACCGTCAACTTAAATGTCATCGCCTGTGACATTGCAGGAAACGCTTCCACCGCCGCCAGCGCGACCTATACATACACAGATTTGCCAGGACAGCCCATCATGCAGGCGTTTACTGACGTCCTTTCTACATCCGTAACGATAAACTGGAGTAACGTCAGTTTAGAGACCGGTTTTAAAATAGAACGAGCCGCATACACCACATCCTGCGGGTCATATTCCCAAATTGGCACCGTTGGCGCTGATATTCTGACCCTCGGCGACAATAGTCTGAGTGCGTCGACAACCTATTGTTACCGTGTTAGGGCCTACAATGCTGGGGGTGATGGATCCTATGCCATTGAGTCCACGGTAACGACGACACAATCTCCCCCAGCAAAACCAACCAAACAAGCGACGGACAACTATACGACCTCAAGTTATCGTATCAATTGGTCGGATGTGGCGACCGAAACATCCTATGAAATTGAAAGAGCTCCTTACACCACCAGTTGTGGCACCTACGTGAATATTGCCACCTTGCCTGCGGATCAGATTTATTTTGATGAGACAGGCATGGCCCAGGGAACGGTATATTGTTATAGAGTTAGGGGTGTGAATGCCGGAGGTGCCGGTCCATACAGTAATTATGCTTTGGGGACTCCTACACCTCCAGTACCTACCGGCATTGTCGTAAATCCGACCGCGATTGGATTCGAAGCTAGTTGGGATACTTTAGGAACGGGTTATCAATACGACTATTCATGGAGTTTTTATCAAGATCCACAAACTCATGTGGGAGGAGGTCAGACAAATGACCCATGGTATACAATGACAGACGGCATAGGTGGTCTTGAAATTTCGGTGAGAATACGAAGTAAAATAGGCGGTGCGACGGGTGACTATTCCCCCTATTATTATGTCACGCCATACCTTGGTGTGGTTGCTGACCCGACGTTTTCCCCATCCCCGGCCGGGGTCTATCAAACCTATACCTCCACCCAGAATGTAACTTTGGCCACAAGCACGGGTGGCGCCTCCATCCAATATCATAAGGGCGGAGCAACTTATGATCCGTCCAGTTGGTCCGCCTACTCGGGAGCTATTTCTGTCGCTTCCACCTCCACGATATGGGCACAAGGCATCAAAACCAATTATGAACCCTCAGCTGTAGTTCATAAAACCTATGTGATTCAAAAACCCTGGCAGAGACAGCAGTTTCTTCCCGGGGTGGAATCCAAACGTGCCCTACACGTATTCAGTGGCAGTAATGTCTGGATCGGTGGCACAGCAGGTACGATTATGAATACGACCAATTCCGGTTCCACCTGGAGCCAGGTTCCCTTAAATATGATCGCCGAAGTCACTGCCCTGCACTTTCCCACCGCGTCTGTTGGCTATGCCACGCTATATATGAACGGTTTGTACAAAACAACGGATTCAGGGGTAACTTGGAATAAAGTCACCACCATTTCTAATAGTTATGCCGATGATGATGTCTATTTTATTAGTGCGACCACTGGATGGGTCGCCGGTGGTAGTTACATCTCAAAAACAACAGATGGTGGCAGCACATGGAACTCTGTCTATGTTTCGGGAATAGATACATATGGTACTTCAAAGATTCACTTCCGTGATTCCAATGTTGGATTTATAGCCGCAAGTACAATGTTAAACATTGTTATTAAAAAGACCACTGATGGCGGTGCAACATGGACAGATGCATCTGTCCCTGCGTCAATACAATATATTTATGGACTGGCTCAGGCTAGTTCTACGACCTTTCTAGCAGCTCTGACGACTGGCGCAATTTTGCGATCTACGGATACCGGAGCGAATTGGAGCTCGGTACCTGTTTCGGGTGCTAGCTCCATATATGACGTAACCTGTGTTTCTAATAACTGCTGGGCCGCCGCCAATGGCGGCGAAATCTTTAAATCGACTGACAGTGGTGCAACCTGGACACAGCAAACATCCCCCACGTCCGGTGATTTGTATCGTGTCCGTTTTGCCGATGCCAATAATGGCTGGATTGTTGGCTCATGGGGAGCGTTGTTAAAAACCACCAATGGTGGCACGAACTGGACTTTGGCAACACAGGGTATCGGTTACGATTTGAACGACATTGCGGAAGTTTCTGATGATTGGGGCAATACTGCTTATGCTGTTGGATTTTGGGGAACCATTCTAAAAACCACAAATGGTGGAACCAGCTGGAGTCAGCAAACCAGCTGTTCAGGTTCCACCCTAAGGCGGATAAGCCTATCCAATGATGGTACAAAAGGTTGGGCCGTCGGCGATTCTGGAACGATATGTCGGACCGCTAACTCAGGCGGCACTTGGACACCTCAAGCCGGCGGTGTGGGGACCTTGAATGGGGTTGCGTTAGATCCGAGTAATGGCAACGGCTGGATCGTGGGAAACAGTGGGCTTATTCTCCGCACAACCACTGGGGGATCACCCTGGGATACGGTTACCTCACCCACAGCCCAACACCTCTATGACATCAAATATAATTCCTATTCAAATACCCTTTGGGCGGTGGGCGGCACCGGTACGATCCTCAAATCGACGGACGCTGGTGTAAACTGGACCACGGTAACCAGCGGGACGACGGCCTACCTTTATGACATAGCTTGGGGATCTGACAAAGTGGGAATGATTGGAACCTCCAGCAATAACATGGTTTTGATTACGACCGATGGTGGGAATACCTGGGCCCAAAATACAGGCATCAACAATGTCGATTTTCAGGCACAACCGATCAACGCCGTGTATGCAGCCGGACCAACGGGATTCTGGGTCGGAGTCAACTACGGCTACCTATATTACACACCTGACGCCGGAACGACCTGGATTAATGAATACACCACTCAATCTGGCAGCATTTACGGGATTTCCGGTAATTTTGCCGTGGGTCAGGGGGGAAGTGTGATTAAGAAACCCTGAGACAAGATCCTTCCATTATCGATAGCTGGTCAGGCTACTTTTTCGTAAGCAGAGATCATTTACCAGGTGTCATACATGGAAAGTTCGACTGCGTGAGACAGCTCGTGTGTTTATGCAACACAATGCCGATCAATCGGGGAGTTTTTGGAACCAGGCAATTTCTGGACAACACCAGCCCATCGCAGTAAACTCTTACTTATTTGCTACCATACCCGGACCTGACCTGCAAATCGCCTAAGGTCCGACGCATGGACAGGAAATCGTTCCGTGTAACTTATCTGAGAACCGCAATCCTATGGATCAAAAACGTCACACCTTTGTTGCTTATGCCTTTCGCGGCAGCTTTAACATCCCCGAAATCGCCGCCCAGTTGGAATCATCCCGCACCCGGACCGATCCCCACGATACGCTTTTTCGCAGCATCCGGGACAACTCCGGCATTTTCATCTACCGTTTTGGGGTGATTGCCTTCTGGAATTATTCCGTGGAGGAGAGGAACCAGGAAATCGCCAACTTTGTCTCTCATCAGAACGTTGAATTGGCGCAGCGGCCCCTGCAGGAAGAATTTCTGGTGATTGAAGACAAGGGGCGGGATCCGACCTTCGAGTTCAACTACATGACCATCCCCGAGATGACACCGGAACGGGCGGAGGTGATCGCCCTGACCGTTGCGCAAAGTGCTGCCATGGAGCACTATGAAAGCCTGATGGCACAAATCTGGGACAAGGTTAACCAACTGATGGAGCAAATGCGACTGACCGGGTATGTCCCCACCCGCCTGCGCTCATTTCACCGCATGATTGGGGAAACCGTCATGATGCGCAATGAGATCGTGGGGGTGCTGCACCTTTTGGATAAACCGGATTTGATCTGGTTTGATCCGGTCATGGACACCAATTATGCCGCCCTGCGCTCTGCCTTTGATCTGCAGGAACGCTTTCAGGCTCTGGAGTATAAGCTAGAGACCACCCAGGATACCCTGGAACTTACCCTGGATGCAGTGCGGGATCGCCGCTCCTTTATTACGGAATTTATGATCCTGGTGCTGATCTTTTTTGAGATCATTATGTCGCTGACGGCATACTTCGGAAAGTAGCCTCGTCAGCAGAATCTGTGGGTGAACTCTGGCTCAGGCAGCCCGCCAAGGTTATGAAATAACGCCAGTCTTATCGCTTGTTACTTTAAGTCAACGGTTTCGCCGCAAAAACTCAGCAAACAATGGATCTGCAACCAGATAACCCTCCGCCGTATCATAGATCTCCGCTTGGTCTTCTAGACGATTAATTGTGGAGTATACTGTTGTGGGTGAAACTTTTTTCATTAGGTGGATAAACTCTTTACCTTTTGGTTTTTTGATGGGCCCATGATAGGCAATGTTGATCAGGGCTAATTTTTCCGTTTCCCGAAAGAACTTCAATCGCTCTTCATATCGGGTTCTTCTTTCGGAAACTGATTCGATAAAAGCGGTCTTAACATCTTGCAGGCTTATTTTCTTATCTTGGTAAGTTCTCATAATATGGTCACAAACTATATTGACGGGCTCGGGGATACGCTGGCTCATTTTCAGTAAATGAGCAAACTCACTCTTTTCAATGATCAAGTTATTGCTTGAGAATCGGTCGTTTACGTATTTTAAGTAGGACATTTGGTATTCAGCTGAGTCAATGGTGGGTATATCAATATCACGTCCCCAAGAGGCAAACGGGGCGTTGGGAACGGAAAATATTTTGGCCATCAAATGTTTCTTTGAGCCTGACACGATTACGGGAAGATCGGGAGATAGGTTCTGAAGAACTGCTCGAAGCTTTGCTTCAGCTGTCTTAACAAAAGATATATCCTGGAACTCGTCAAGAACGATGAGCGCTTTGTTTTTGAGATGAATCTCATTCACGTTCTGCAGTATGGTTTCGAAGCTTTTGTTTGTGGACTTTACTTGCCAATCAATGGAAATGGTTGGTTCTCCCGTCACGGGATCGACTGAAAAGGATGGCTTCAAACCTTTCAAATAATTCCAAATAGATTGCCACTGGGCTTGGGCGGGAAATGCTTGCGATAGTCCCAATTGAAAAGCTAATTTTAGCCGGTTTCCAAGATCCTCCAGATCCGTGAGTCCCATGAGGTCCGCAAATAAAACAAATGATGGCTTGTTCCCACTTCGATAGGCTGGGATTATGACGTTTCTCAACAGCGATGTTTTTCCGGTATTACGTCGGCCAGAGATGACCAATTTCCTTCCTTTTGATATTTCTCCCATAATCAATCTACGCTCTTGATCGAGGTTGCAGAGGTCATCTGCTGGTAGGGCCATGTCGTAAATAAATCTTTTTTTCATTGCAAGTGCCTATATTTATTATGAGTATAATTCTATGTCGAATAGTCTTTTTTTGCGAGTCTTTTTTTCGGACTATTTTAAGACCCAACTACCCTCAAGGCAATGCGCTCCACCAGGGCAGCGGGATGGGAAGCGACATCGTCGGTGATGATGGAGATGACGGAGGATGACTTATGTCGCTGACGGCATACTTCGGAAAGTAATCCCCGCCAGTGTGTCGAGATGCACCTCCAGGGAGTCTGCCAGAGCTCCCAGATGATAACCCCCCTCCAGACAACTGACGATGCGCCCGGCGCAGAAGTGATCCGCCACATCCATCACCAGACGGGTCATGGTGGGATAGTCCTCGGTTTCCAAACCCAACGATCCCACCGGGTCGCTCTTGTGGGCATCAAACCCCGCGCTGAGAATAATCAATTCCGGCTTAATCCGTTCCGCGGCCCGTTCCAATCCCCGCTCAAAGGCCCCCAAATACTGGCTGCGGGAGGTCCCCATGGCAATGGGAGCATTGATGGTGGTTCCTAACCCTTTGCCGGTGCCGGTTTCATCCGCAGTGCCGGTGCCGGGATAGAAGGGAAAACGATGGATGCTGAAAAACATCACCCGATCATCGTCGTAAAAAATATCCTGCGTGCCGTTGCCATGATGAACATCCCAGTCCACAATTAAAATTTTCTGCAGGCCATGCTGCTGCATCGCCCATTGTGCTGCCATAGCCACATTATTGAACACGCAAAATCCCATACTTTCCCGGCGGGTGGCATGATGACCGGGGGGGCGAATCAGGCAGAGGGCGTTGCGATCATGCCCCCGCACCACTTCGTCCACCGCGGCCACGGCGGTTCCTGCTGCGGTCAATGCCACCTCAAAGGATTTGGGGCAAACCACGGTGTCGGCATCCAGCCATCCACCGCCGTTGCGACAGACCTGCTCAGCGCGGATTGCAACCCCGGCGTCATGAATGGAGGCCAGGGATGCCGCGGGAATGTCACGGATCTCCCCCATCTTGATTTTGTCGTCAGGGCTGCGGACTTCCAAACGCTGACGAATGGTTGCCAACCGGGCGCTGGTTTCCGCGTGCTGACCGGTATCATGGTCTTCAAATAGTTTATCGTGAAATAGAAGTGTCATCTTGCCATCAACTCCTCGTGTGGGACTGCAGATGTACCATCGCAGCTTCGATCAACGCCTCCACCGAATGCGCGGGGGCTAATGCCACCCGGACAAAAAAAGGGCGGGCCGCGTGGGCGGTGGTTTCGCCGATGGCCACCGCCACCAGGGATTGCCGCAACCGTTCTCCATCTTCATCCTTCAAAAAAGTATCGGCAAAGGCCTGCACCGCTGAGGGGCTGGCAAAACACACCACCCCCTTCCATTCCGCCTGGGCCTTTTTTATTTCGTCAGGGGATATCGTCACTGCAGCCAGGGTTTCATAAACCGTCACCCCCTGGGCATCAAAGCCCCGCCGCTGCAAGTCGTCCGCAATGTCATAAGCCGTCTCACGGGCCCGCAACACTGCCACATGATCCTCGGATTTCAGGTGGCTTGCCATGGCCTCCGCAAATCCCCGTCCCCGCGCGAAAGGATACAGAGTCAAAGGCGCGAGACCTGGGATGTGATCAGCCTGGAGTCCTTTCAAGTGCCTTGTATTATAGGGGTTTATCCGACTGAGGAAGCTCGCCCCCAAGGGGTGCGGCTGGATCTTCACCTTCATCTTGATACCCGTCCTGCGGTGCGGCATCAGTCGCTGCAACAGACGGTGGATTACGATGCCCTGACGGCAGAGGTGCGATTTATCCTGCAGGAGGCCCGCTTTCGTCTGATTGAAACCGCCGCAGAGGCTCTCTCCCATTATCTTTTGAGCTCCCCCCCCGGTGTTGTG
>JAKQGS010000438.1 GCA_029556045.1 Pseudomonadota bacterium
GCTGGAGGCGGTGATTCCCACCGATGTTCGCCGCAAACTGGAGGAGGATGGCACCGATCTTTTGACGATCAAAGCCCAATGCCAGAGGCGGGGATACCTGCCGCAGGTGTTGTTTGAAGCGGTAACCCCCGGAAAATGCTATCGCGTCTGGCTTGAGTGATCCGCTCCATATCATGTGTTATATGCCGCACTTGCCGATTCACTCACCAATTCACATCGGAATACCCCGGTTCATTCTTAAAATATATTAATTAATCTCGTGTATTATTGGAGAGTCAAGGTAGATCCAGGGTTTTGGTATCCTTGGCAAGGTTGTTGCTCTATAAAAGATGAGACAGTTGATGTCGAAATGGAGGATTTATGAGATTCAACGTGTACTTCAAACACATGGAAAACTCCCCTGCCGTCGAAAACTACGCACGGGAAAAACTGACGGACAAAATCGAAAAATTTCTGGATGAGCCTGTGGACACTCAGGTGACCTTTTCGGTTGAACACCAAAAAAGTATTGTCAATCTCCATGTGGTCTCTGGCCACAATACTGAAATCAATCTGCATACCGAAGGCGACAGCATGTATGCCTGCATTGATGAAGTGGTGGACAAATTGGATGTGCAGCTGCGCCGTCTGAAAGAAAAAACCAAAAACCACCGGTCCGATAAATCCGCCATTCGCGCCGAGATGGAAGCTGTGGCGGCCATCCGGGCGACCGAAGCAGAAGCTGTGGACGCTGGTGACATCGTGTCGTGGGAAAAGAAGGCAGCGGCCAAAGAAGGCGTTTGATTCAGGACAAGGCGTCTGTAACACCCTTATGGACGTTAGAGCCTGTGTGTGATTAGGTCACCCCTTAGTAAAAGCCGGCTGGGCAGCGATGCTCAGCCGGCTTTTTTATCGATCAAATAAGGGGAGCGTCCTTGCGCCTCTGCTCACAGTCCGAGAAAACGGGGGATCAACTCAGTTTCTGTTACCTGGCCTTTCTGTTCAGCAACAGCATAGGCCCGTTTTTCCGGGGTGGACGCAACGATCTGGATGAGTTGTTCATCCTGGTAATGCAAGGCTACACCATCGTCTGCTGCTATGCCGGGCAACATGGTACCGCAGCCGATGAGGCGTTGGTAAGCGGGGCGGCGTTCCTCCTCACTGTCATAGTGAGGGCTATGGCTGCCCTTTAACCACCCCAAAGCCGGCAGGGTTGAAAGTGATCCTGGATTTGAATCGGTCAGACCTTGTTCAAACCAGCAGATGGAACCAGCACTTAGCCCGCATAAAATGGTGCCCTGTTCATAGGCCCCGCGGATCATGTGATCAAGGCGCCAATCTTTCCATAGAGCCAGAAGGTTGCGGGTGTTACCGCCACCCACATAAAGGACGTCCTGCTCCAGAATGAACTTTTCAAGATCGATTTTAATGCTCCGAAAAAGGCTCAAGTGGCTGGGCGTCACCGACCAACCCTTGAACGAGTTATAAAACTTTTCGATGTAGCCGTCGGCGTCGCCACTTGCGGTCGGTACAAAACACACTTTGGGGTGGTCTTTTCCCGTTTGTTGGAAAATATAGCGATCGAGTAAGAAATTGTCGGGTTCCTCGGAAAACCCCCCTCCACCCATCGCAATGATTTGTCTTTGCACCATCGACCGTCTCCGCTGATTACACTCCAAATAACGAAAGGGCCCCCAATGGGTGCCCTTTTATAAAATCATAGAATGCAAAGAAAAGGAATCGAGTTAGTCTCAGTTGTATTGGATGTTATCGACAGAAACTTTTTGTGACTCGCCAGCATAATCCGAATAAAAGGCGACGGTAACCGGGGTTGCCATGTTTTTCAGTTCGAGGGCTTTTTTGCCGGAGTATTCTTTCACGCGGCCGTTGCCGTCAGAAATTTTGACTTTGTCCATGCCATCTTCCACATCGAGATCAAGGGTGAAGCTGACGGATTTGCCTTTTTCCGACGGCATGGAAGCCAGAACTTTGCTGACATTGTTATCAAATGGTCCAAAAGCCAGGCTATCCTCACCCTGTGCACCGGCGAGCGGGCGGCTGGCGATGGAGTCCACCAGCTCCTGGGCCGGGGTGCTGCTCAGCAGGGTTCCGTAGTTCCATTCTCCTTGGCCGCCATCGTGGATCGCCACCACACCCAGCGATGTATCGTCGATGATGGGGCTGCCGCTGTTACCCGGCTCTGTATCGCACTGGTGCAGGATGCGTGAGCCTACCTGTTCGTCTTTTTCCGGAGCGGTTAACTTGCAGGTTTCCGACCAAGCCAGGGGATTGCCTTTCGGATAGCCGAAGATGGTCAAGGGGCTGGTGGTAAAGGATTGGGATTGTGCAATGGTGATGGAGGCCGCAGGAGCCGGATCCACCTGGATCAGTGCATAATCCTGTTTGTCGTCCACTTTGCGGTCAAGGACCTGCACGCAGCGGGATACACCGGCCGATTGAGCACCCTCGATTTTACCCCACTCAATGGAGAGATTTTGGCAGGGGCTGCCATCCTGGGGAGCCTGTTGTGCCGTGGCACCCTGAACACAGTGTCCTGCGGTGGCGACCACGCCATTGCCCAGGTGAAATGCAGTGCAGTTACCGGTCATCAGACCGATGGCATTCAGCAGTTGTGAGCGGTCGTAACGAGCAGGGATGTTGTCGCCGGTGCTGTTGACGGACACCATGCGTTTTTCGCCGATGATAACTTTGGGGGTGCTAGTCTCTCCGCTTTTGGGAGCAGAGCCGCAACCGACAAGTTTAAACAGCAGGGGCAACGAAAGATTTAACCAATGTTTCATTTTCATCATGGCGTACCTCAGTGTTTCCCGAGACTCACTTGACCTGTACTTAATGTAATCTAACATTGGCTGGTTGGCCAGACTATTTTCTCTCTTACGTGAAAAAAATTATCCACATTCGGAATCTCTGACAACAATTTTGATCATTTTATGATTTGTTTTAAAAATGGGTGTCTATTAGAATTTAATATCATCAAAATGCGATGATGTTTCCGGGATTTGGGGTGTGCCATGGATTGGGCTACCATCATTCAATATAGCGGCATGATCTTAACAGGTCTTGTTTACCTGTTAGCAATCCGCAATTTTTTAAACATTATTAATAGAAATATTAATCCCCCCACCGCGTTTGCCTGGATTCTGGTCAACTTCCTGATGCCCTACGTCGGAGTGCCCCTCTACTATTTTTTCGGGGAAAATCGTCTGCGTTCCTATGTCCGTCGCCGAGAAAAACGACGCAGTACGTCCTATACGAAAACCATTGCCCACGCGGCGGATGACGAAGCGGCACTCCTCCCTCTGGATCCCTTTGAAAGAGTTTTTACCAACCTCGGGGAGTCTAATCGCCGTCACCCCGGCTCCGTTGCATTGCTGGTGGACGGACAGGCGACTTTTGAATCGATTTTTGCCGCGATCGAGGGTGCGCGGCACTATGTGCTGGTGCAATACTATATCATCCGTCCCGATCGCATCGGCATGACGCTAAAAGAACTGTTGATCCGCAAAGCCCGCGCCGGGGTGAAGGTC
>JAKQGS010000439.1 GCA_029556045.1 Pseudomonadota bacterium
CGCTGGCTGCCGGAATGGCGGGATAGTGAAACGGCGCAAAAGGTTCTGGCTCAGCATGGATTTCAGCCGGCCCGACAGTCCTACGAAACCATCTGGCTGGATTTGACCCAGACGGAAGACAAACTGCGGGCCAGCCTCAAGCAAAAGTGGCGCAACGCCCTGAACAAGGGAGAGCGGGAGGATGTGCTGACTCACGCCGACTGGGAGGGTAAAACCGCCGGCGTTCTCCTGAAGTTTTATGACGAGGACCGCAAAGCGAAAAAATACCATGGCCGGTCGTCACGTTTTATCCAGGAAGAAATTAAAACAGCCCTTAGTTTCAATGAAGTGGTCATCCTTTGGGGGGTGCACGATAACCAAGTGGTTGCCGGTATCATGATACTGTTGCACGGGCATAGTGCTTCCTATCGCATCGGCTGGTCATCGCCCGCCGGTCGTCAGTGCAATGCCCACAACGTCCTGTTGTGGGAGGCTGTGAAAACCCTCAAGGCCAAAGGGGTTCATTTTTTTGATCTGGGGGGGGTGGAGCCCTCCACCGCCGAGGGGCTGACTCACTTTAAAGAGGGCATGGGTGGGGAGAAGTTCAAAACCCCCGGCATGTACCTATAAGACCAGCGCGGCTTTAAGCTAAGGCTGCGTCATCCCCCGTCATCTTCATCATCGTCGCCCCCATCCCTCCGGTTTGGGGTATTAGTGGGAGGGCATGTTACCAATAGAGCTGAAAATTACACCGCAGATCATTCAACACATCCAACGGTTCCTGAAGGGTTATATAGATGCTTAAAAAGAAGATTGTAATTGGGCTGACGCTATGTATGCCGAGTTTCCTTGCGAACTGCAAAGTTTGGGAGAACGGGGACTCAGGAATAAGCACTGCAGACGCACCAGGGCAACCGCAGATTTGTGAAGAGATCGACTGTACCGGTTGTTATGCGGATATATGGGAAGCGGAGCCTCTGTTGAGCTGGATGTCGGTTGTCAACAGCGAATGCAAAGGGGACGAGCTTTGCGAGTCGGGTAAAGTCGATGAGCTTTGTCAGGCTCTGAAGTGTGCCGGGGGAAATAACGGCTGGGCCCTGGGAGTCTGGATATCCGGATCAGAGAAGGCAACTACAGCGGCAGGAACCAAACAAAAAATGATCGCTTTAGTGGAGGCGAACGCCGAGGATTTTAGCATTGCCGAAGGTGGCGGATACTCGGACTATGAGTCGATAATGAATATTGGATTAACGATTCCCGATGGGGGAACTTTAGGATATAGAGAGTGGCGATTTAAGGGCAAACTTGATGAAGTTTTCGGCGCACAGGCAAAAATCACCAGGATCAATGTAGAATCCGGCAAGCCTACTTGGTCCATTCAATTTGATCCTCCAATTTATCGGGAGGAGATTAACCCAAGTCTTGAATCTCTTAGAAAGGTGAACGGCCAGGTTGAAATAGAAGAACCTCCACGGAATGTGGCCGACAAGGGTGTATCCATTACGCTCGTTCCCAAAGAACCGACGCGATGGTCGTATCGGGCATTGCTAATTGAGTCGTTCAAACTTCGTCGTAAATTAGGAAAGAAGGCATGCGCGATCACCCCAGAAAAGAAGGTGGAAGTCTTTCGAAGTCAGACGACAATTGAGTAGATTAGCCGCGTTTCAGTATAGTCACTGAAGAATTTTCTGAAGCACTCTTCTCGGCATTTAAATGGCGAGATGCAAGAATTTGTACAGTGGAAATTATCAAAGAAAGCTGACCTATTGAAAATCATAGAACGGGCTTGCCCAGCAAGCGTCCGCCTTCCACAAAGCCTTTCAGTTGCACCGAGCCGATGGTGCCAGGTGTGGCTTCCCGCCCGCTCATCAGTGCCACTTCCAGGTAGTTGCTGGTCAGCCCCAGTCGGCGGCCCTGGTCGTCCATGCGGTTTTCCCATAGCACCGGCGTTGATTGGCCGATGAACCGCTGGGTGTAGGTCGCTTTCAGCGTGTCGGACAGTTCGCGCAGCCGCTGCGCCCGCACCTTTAACACCCCGGCGTCCACATGACCGGGGTAGCGCATGGCGGCGGTGTTGGGGCGTTTGGAGTAAGGGAATACATGCAGATAGTTCAGGCCTGTTTCCTGGATAAAGCGCAAAGTGTCCGCCGCCTCGTCATCGGTTTCACCGGGAAAGCCGGGGATCACGTCAGCACCAAAATTGGCATGGGGGAAGTACCGCCGGGCCAGGGCCACCGTGTCGGCATACTCGGTGGTGGTGTACTGGCGCCGCATGGCTTTCAGCACCCGGTCGTGACCGGATTGCAGGGGAAGATGAAAGTGGTCACAAACCAGATCCGGCCGTTCCACCATCACGTCCAGCAGCTCCGGCGTG
>JAKQGS010000444.1 GCA_029556045.1 Pseudomonadota bacterium
GGTTGCCACTTTGGGGTGGTAAGCCGGTTGCGGCCTGCTCCGGACGGCATTTCGTCGAGCCTGCGGCGGGGGTGCCAAGGCTCGTTCTGGATCCCTTACTGCGGAGGCGCGTCGCCGGGACTCCGATGGCAGCGGCCGCACATTAGGTTGCCGCACATTAGGTTGCCGCGCCTTCCGGGTGTCGGCCTTCTTAAATGAGCGCGCTTGTTCACGAAGCTCCTTTTGCGTATCCACCCATGAATCATCGCGCTGCAGGTCGTCAGCCCGCCCCTTGGTAACGGAGCGCTTTGCCACCGGATCCCGGCGGTTCTGTGTCGCGGGCACGCTGGTGCGACGGGACGGCTTCGTTTTGGTCGTCACCACCACCGATTCTTGTGGAGCCTCGACCGAAATGGTCTTGCTCCGTCCTCTCGCCTTTTTCACCAGCAGACTCTGGGACCCGCTTACCGTGGAAGATCGTGGCTTAAACTGCGCTTCTACCCGCTTGGTCCCGCGGATCTCCGCCCGTTTTTTTCCGCTGCCACCATGCGACGAAATTGTTTGGGCAATGACAAAAATCAACAACCCCAGCAACACTCCAAATGCCAGAAGAAAGAGCGGGGATTGCTGGGCAGCAACCAAGCTTTTAGCTTGCATGACCCGAGTCAGTTCATTGAGCACCGTCGAACTGGCAAGATCGATACGACTGCCCCCCCGTCGAAGCCTGCCACTGCGGGAGGGGATCACCTTCATCTGCGCTTTTTGCGTGATGGCATTCATGCGCTGTCCCGCATAGATCTGTACAAACTGCCGCACGGGGATCATGCGCTGGGAGCCCATCTTCTGCACCTTGACGGATTTGTCCAGGACTCCGCGGAAAAACAATGATTGAATTTCTGCTGCGCTAAGGGGACCCAGGACCCGATGGTGCCGATCAATCAGGTAAAACTTTTTGGCGGACCTCGGTGTTTCATCGGGGTTAATACCCCGTCTATTACGAATGGGCTTGGGCTGGTGGGACGGTGGAAATGTTTCCTGACGGGGATAGTCCCCTCGTCTGGCCTGCTGATTCTGAGGGGGAGACAGCGATTCATTGGGAGGATTGACGCCTCCATTACCACCGTCCGGTTCAAAGATCTCATCCACTTCGATCAACTGAACCCGCACCGAAGAGCCGTCCCGGGAAACATGATCGAACGGGTCAATAATGCCGTCCCGCAGAGATTGGCGAATCTCCGCGGCATCCATTACCCCGACAATCTGATTGTTTCGATAGACTTTCCACAAATGGGACATGGTTCCGCCGTTCGTTGTTTCCTGAACGACCTATCGGATAAACCACAAAAAAATCAAATGTTCCAGACTGATAGGGCAAAAATAACCGAATCTTCACCTGGAAACCCGTTCCTAAAAAAAGGGGTTTAGCTTTTAAAATTCAATGTGCTATAAGACGTAGCCTGCACGGGTTCATGGCAGGGGCAATCCGCAAATTTGCACCGATAATCCTGTTATTTTGTGATGTTAATATGAAAATTAAAATTCAGGATCTGATCACACCAATGACCCTTACGGTCACCGGTACCGAGGGATGGTTGTCGGCGATTTATGAGGGATTTCCCGTTCCGGCCGGAACCGAAGTTCCACGACTGAAGGCTCACCTGACCTTAACCCCGGATGGCTACGGACGGGTCGACGTGGCTGGCCTACTGGAATACGCTCCCCTGCTCACCTGCAGCCGATGTGCCGATCCTGTTACATGGCCTATCCAGCAAACCTTTCGGGTCAACTATCGTTCCGAGCCCGTTGCGGATGATCGAGAAAAGGATCTGCAAAGTCATGACCTTGACACCTACTACTTCCAGAATGATGCCATCAACATCGAAGAATTGATCAACGATCTCATCGAAACAAATATCCCGACTCAGGTGCTGCGCCGATCGGCTGATGGAAACAGCTGTGCCGTATGCCTTACGACACTCCACGAAACACTAGTTTTTGAAACCAGCACGCAGGATAACGAGCAGGACAATCCGTTTGCAGTGCTTAAGAAGCTTAAACTTCCTCAATAAATCCTGTTGTGGATTACCGACAGAAAGGGTACGGTAGCGCCGTCCTTTTTAGCCGAGTTATTTCGGCATAATAAACAGGCCCTGGTCAATCGAAGGTGGGAGGGTGTCACTAACGCCGCCTGCTCTTCCCTATCTCCCAGCCACAGTCACGATGCTGTCGGGGGAATGGGAAAACCGGGGCCAACGTCTAACCTTCGACAAGGAGTTTTTGAAATGGCTGTTACGATCAACATGAAAGACCTATTGGAAGCCGGCGTCCATTACGGTCACCAGACCAAACGCTGGAATCCCAAGATGGCGCCTTATATCTTCGGCGCTCGCAACGGGATCCACATCATCGACCTACAAAAAACCGTCAAAATGTTCCAGAAGGCCTGTAATTTCCTGGAGGACACCACGGCCCGCGGCGGTCATGTGCTTTTTGTCGGCACCAAACGCTTAGCCCGCGACCTGGTGCGTGAAGAAGCAGGTCGCACCGGGATGTACTTTATCAACCACCGCTGGTTGGGCGGCACACTGACCAATTTCCAAACCATCCGCCAAAGCATCCATCGGCTGCGCCGCATCGAAAAAATGGCAAATGACGGCACATTCCAAAAGCTTACCAAAAAAGAGGTGCTCGGCCTGACTCGAGAGAGAGAAAAGCTTGAGCGCAACCTTGGCGGTATCAAAGACATGCCTGGCCTGCCATCCGCCATTTTTATCGCGGACGCCCACAAGGAAACGATCGCCATCGAAGAAGCCCGTCGTTTGGGTATTCCTGTGGTTGCCATCGCGGACACCAATGCCGACCCCAAAGTCATTGACTTTCCGATCCCCGGCAACGACGATAGCATCAAGTCGCTCGCCCTCTTTATCAAAACGGTCGCTGACGCTTGCAGCGCGGGCAAAACCCGAGCCAAGTTTCACCGCGATGAGGATAAGCAAGGCGGTGAAGTGACCGAAGGATCTTTCCGCGACGACAAAGGCCACAAAGTTGCGGTTGAGAAGAAGTAACCAAAACAACTCCCCCAAGTCATTTGACCTGGGGTATTCATATAAGGATTACCAACTATGGCGACCATCAGCGCAACCCTTGTGAAAGACCTCCGCGAAAAAACCGGCGTCGGTATGATGGAGTGCAAGAAGGCACTCGAAGAAAACAATGGCGACATGGAAAAAGCCATTTTATGGCTTCGTGAACGTGGTTTGTCCCGCGCTGCCAAAAAAGCCGATCGTGTCACCGCGGAAGGCATGGTGCAAGTCTATGTTTCTCCGGACCAGGCGGCAGGTGTATTAGTGGAAGTTAACTGCGAAACCGATTTCGTCAGTAAAAATAACGATTTCCTTAAATTTGCGGATGACGTTGCCCAACTGGCCCTGGACAAAAACACCCCTTCAGTGGAAGCGCTGATGGAGCAAAAAATGAAGTCCGGTGAGACCGTTCAGGCCACTCTGACGAACCTGATCTCCACCATCGGCGAAAACCTCAATATCCGTCGTGTGCAGGTCTTCAAAACCAGCAACGGCGTCGTTGCCGGCTACTCCCATATGGGCGGAAAAATTGGCACCATGGTGGTCCTGGAAGGCGCCAAAGGCAGTGAACTTGTGGATCTGGGCAAAGACATCGCCATGCACATTGCAGCAGCGGCTCCCCGTTATATGACCAGTAACGACGTGGATCCAGCCGAGCTGGAGCAGGAAAGGGAACTGGCCCGCAAAAAGCTGATCGAACAAAACAAACCTGAAAACATGATCGATAAGATCCTGCAGGGTAATATGCAAAAGTTTTTCAAGGAAGTTTGTCTGATTGAGCAGCCTTTTGTAAAAGATCAGACCCTCAGCGTCGGCAAATTGGTGGAAGAAAAGGGCAAAGGCGCCAAAATTAAGACCTATGCCCGTTTCCAATTGGGCGAGGGAATTGAAAAGAAAAAGGCTAACTTTGCCGAAGAAGTCGCAGCGCAGTTGCGCTGATACCGCAGGAACCCATGCTAAACCCGGTACTTGTTACCGGGTTTTTTTTCGAAACCTCCAAAAGGGACACAAGGCAAATGAGTGATGTTCAGTACAAGCGGGTGATGTTGAAGCTTTCGGGGGAGATGTTGGGCGGCAAAGTTCCGGGAAAAACCATCGATAGCGAGGCCATCAATATGGTGGCGGGGGAATTGGCACAGCTACAGAAGGCCGGCATTGAAACCGCAGTTGTCATCGGTGGCGGTAACATCTGGCGGGGATCGACGGCTGCGGGATGGGAAATGGATCAGGCCAGCGCCGATTATATGGGGATGCTGGCCACCGTGATCAATGCCCTGGCACTGCAAGGTATCCTGGAAAACAAATACAAAATCTATAGCCGGGTCATGTCAGCCATTCATATGGCGGAAGTTGCGGAGCCCTATATCCGCCGTAAGGCGGTCAAGCATCTGCAAAAGGGCCGCATTGTCATCTTTGCAGGGGGCACCGGAAATCCCTATTTTACGACAGACACCGCTGCCAGTTTGCGTGCCCGCGAGGTGGAGGCCGAGATTATTCTCAAAGCCACGAAAGTGGATGGGATTTATGATTCCAACCCGGACCAGAATCCCCTGGCAAAGAAATATGATAGACTCACCTATCTTGACGTTATATCTAAGAAATTGAAGGTTATGGATGCCACCGCCATCACCATGTGTATGGAGGCAAATCTACCGATCTGCGTATTCAAGATGGAGGGCTCTGGCTGCGTCATGCGGGCCATCCGTGGCGAATCAGCAGGGACCCTGGTGGAATAGTATTAAAGTCCACCTATTTATTGAGGAAAGGAACTTCCATGGAAAAAATAATCAATGACTGCAAAAACGCGATGGACAAGCGTCTGAAGTCCTTAGAGGGGGATTTGACCCGCATCCGCACTGGGCGCGCCTCTATCAGTTTGCTGGATGGTGTCAAAGTGAACTATTACGGAAACCCATCTCCCTTAAATCAGGTCGCCAACCTATCGACTCCTGATGCCCGCACGATCATTATTGCACCGTTTGAAAAAAGCCTGATTCAAGAGATTGAAAAATCCATCATGAAAGCCGACCTGGGACTGCAACCCACCAATGATGGTCATGTGGTCCGGATTCCTATTCCACAACTGACGGAAGAGCGTCGCAAAGATATTGTCAAAGGGCTTAAAAAGATCGGCGAAGAGGCCAAGGTTGCCATGCGTCATATCCGCCGGGATATCAACGAAGACATTAAAAAACTCGAAAAAAACAAAGAGGTCAATGAAGACGAGAAAAAACGTCTGGAAGCGGAAGTCCAGAAGCATACGGATAATTACTGCAAGTTAGTGGACGATCGTCTGGCCAAAAAAGAAAAAGAGGTCATGACTATTTAGCTGTTGGCGCTTTTGCACCAACGGCGTGTCCTGAGCGAACGCGAAGGATCTCCCCCGAATTGCCTCACTATTGGGTCGTTGGCGCTTTTGCGCCAACAGCGTGTCCTGAGCGAACGCGAAGGATCTCCCCCGAATTGCCTCATCTCCTAACCATGCCCCTATGATTCAAATTTCAAACCACTATAACTCTTTCTGACAGTAAGACTTGAGTCCCTTTCCCCTCAGCTGAATCATTGGAGTTTTTCACCCAATATTTGAAACATAGATATACCCTATCATACCGCAATGATAGATCATTTTTAAAATTTTGGATCCAATCAAACTTACTTCTCAACTAAACGTCACCCCTTCCGATAAGTCAGAGGAACAGCCTTCAAAGGGAATGGGGAAATCATGAAACCGGTCATTGGCGAAAAAGGTTTTACTCTGACGGAGATGCTGATTGCGGTGGCTCTTCTTATGGTGATGGCCATTGGTGCCACCTCTGCTTTGAATCGTTATATGAAGCAGGCAGACCGCATTACCAAATTTGGCGCACAGGACAGTGCGTTTCGTTCTTTTGCTCACGAGTTCAACTCACTCTTAAAGAACTCCAACGTGGCTTTGTTTTTCCAAAGACTGCCCATTCCTACCACCGGATGTGGGCTTTCGGGTCCTTGTGTCATGAAGCTCCATGTTGACCAACAAAAATTCGAAGCCGTCAACAGTACTGACTTCAATGGTGCCGATGCCATTGAATTTTTCAGTGATTATGAAGCGAAACTCTATGAACAGAAGATGATCGCGGGGGACGCCGATACCAAAATCAAGTTCCGCAAACGTCTGGATCTACGCCGCATAAAAAATAATAAAGAATACGACTACTACACGACGTGGACTTTGATCGATCGGAGTAGCAAGCCTTTTGTGGTTCTATCCAAATCGAAAGCGGAGGGATATCTCACATTTCAAGACGCCTACGGCACAGCAAATCCACCTTCCACCACGGGGCGATGGGCGATCATGAAAGGCTTTGGAGACATCAATGTCGCAGACTTCAAGAAGAGCCTCCTGGCCTTCTATAACGGCTATAACGCCCGTCAATTTTGGATCCAAAAAGTTGAAAATATGGTCAGTTGTTCATCAAACCCAACATTCTGTGCTCAGATATCCACAGCACTAAACCCCTCTATGCCAACCTCCATACTGGCGAGCAGCTATTATGCCGTCAACACAGCGCCAGTGACATCGTCCGACATGGGGGCCTCATTTTTACCCTCGATCACCGCATTTGGCACCTGGTGGACCCAACCCTCAGGACTATATACGTTCCCTACTTCGGTTGCCTCTATGTATCACCCCCAAAATTCGGATTTGGCCAGCCCTCTCGACGTCCGTAAGGTATCGCACTTCTATCACGGCAAAGGCTTGAAATCTCAAATTATGGCTATTCCCGTCAATCTGGTATCCTACGCCCTGGAAAAACAGAATAACCGCTTCCAGTTAAAGATGAAAACATTACCCCAGTACACAGGGAAACCGGAGATCACAGTGATGAACGATATCCCTCCGACCAACAAAGTTATCTTTGCCCGTAAAATTGGCACAAACCAGGTTTCAGTTCTTCTTTACAAAAATTGAGGTGAACCATGCAAAATTACTCTCCTCAACGAAAAATCAAACGAAACATGGCTCTTCGAAATCTTTTTCTTTTATCTCTCTTTCCGCAAATTCTGCTTTTCTGGCCAGAGAATTTAGCTTTAGCACAAACCCCAAGCAAGCCCATCAAGGCCTCCATTGGCGGGTCCATCAGCAATGAAGCACTGCCAAAACCGGAATCTACCGAACCGGAAAAAATTGAATACCCATCGCCAGGTACCATTGCCATCACCACAACCCAATACTGTGGTGATGGTGACGTCGTTAATTTTTCGCAAACCTACCCAACCTTTGACTTCGCCAGCAGCGGCAACTTGAATTTTGTGCTGGGCGTATGGTTCGCCCCCAGCGGCACCTCCAAACCGGTCCCCAACGGCACAAATTGGCTGCCCTTGGCCAAAACATCAGGCCCGGTTGATCTCGCCAATATCACCAACATGTCGGTTATCAACAAAGCCAGCGAATCCCGCTCCACGATGAGTATCGTCACGGATGCCTTAAATGCATTCCATAAAAAAAGTGGCTTCCGTATGCCAGCACAGGCTAGCGGTGCCAAATACGAGATGCGCATGGCTGTCCATATGTGCAAGACCATTGACGCTGCAACATCCCGCACTTCAGACCTCCCGGCCCCCTGGGAGATGATCGCAGCGGTTCAGGATCTGCCCTCGCAAATCGAAGCCGCGGTTGACGACAAGAAGAAAAATGACAATGGGCAGGCTGAAGACTCCTGGGATTTTCACACCAAATCCTATGATTTGAAACTTGCAGGAAATGGCATCTCTGTGACCCCCGGTAAAAACAAGGATCATGATGTCAGCAATGATCCTCTATTCGATCTTGGAACCAAGATTTTAGCTCTGAATGACCCTGATCCAGCGCCAGCCACTGTGGACGAATATAAAACCTATATTCAGGACAAAGCGCCCGCGGATGTTTTTAAGGTCTATAATGAGTTTAATACTGCGGGAGCCTGTTTGAAGGGTCAGGTCACAGGCGTCACTAAAGAGGGCACCTACTGGTGGGAACAGTTCAGCATGAACATCACATGTCTTGCGCTGGATCATTTTCAAGATGCCAGTTTCAAAGATCTGATGACGGCGCTGTTTTCCCCCGATGTTATCCCGGACCAAACCGCTTTCAAGGAGGCCAAAGCCCGTCTAGCGGCACTTTTTTTCAAAGCAGGTATGACGCAGGATGTTCTAGCCCGTCTGCAAAACGACTATGCCAGTGCCCGAGCCACCGATCGCTGCTTTGACCTTAATTCAAGTGGAAATCCTGAACGCCCCTATATCTATAACATCATGGGGAGCTTACCGATCAGTCTAAAGGCGTCTAACCCAACAAACGTCAGTACCAGCCGACACCCTGAAGGACTTTTTGCACTCATGGACTATTCGACGTACTTTTCCGATAATTCTCACACGATTTATCAAATGCCAGGAGAGGGATATGAGGGCTTTGGTGCATCGGAAATTCAAATGGGTGCCAATAATCCAGTTCCCCCTGTGCTATCAAAGTCCTTTCAACTCAATTTTCACACGCGAGGTACTGGATGTACCAAGAACTGGTATTGCCAAAACGATAGAAAAACAGACTTTTACCAAGAGACACGAGGCGCATGGTGGCCATGAAGAGTCAAATCCATCGCCAACATCCTGAGGCCGGCATTTCTGCCATCCTTTTGATCATTGTCTTCATGGTCGGTACCAGTTTTATGCTCTGGCAGACCACAGACGGACTCTTTTCTAGTGCCAAAATCAATAAAGGAAGCTCTGAAGGGGAACGTTTCAGCGCCAATATCATCGCCCGTTCAAAGAAGCTACTGCAAAAAGGCGCGGGATGTACCACGACCATCGCCAATAAATTTGCCGCCTTTCGTAAATTTACCACCAAGGCTCCAACCACTCGCATCAACCTCCAAAACAGCACCGAAGCGGTTCCTTGCGTTATTTTAGCCAGCGAGCAGTCATTTCTTGATCCGAGTAAACCCAGCTATCTCGAAATATCCGAACAGATGAACGATGCCAATCTGCTGACCAAGCAGGTACGTATAGACCTTAGCCTCCACCTCAAGAGGATCAAGGGTGTACCGGTCCGTTCCGTCAAGCGTGATCGCACTGTTCGCGTTCGCGTCGCCACAGCAGACTACTTTAACATTATCCTGCGGGGAAATAACTTCCCTTTAATCAGCACCGCTGGCCCCTTCCTGGATTTCACCGGTGCTGTTTTATACTCCACCAACGCCCCGCTGGCTCTCAATGATGTTTTAACCGATCTCTCCACCAAGATTATCCGATTTTCTCAACCTTTTTTTGTTCGACATGCCGCGCTTCAGGCTGTTTCCGACCAATATAACTGGGATCACCTGAAGATGATTTTCAGCAGAGGGATCGAAACAGGTGCTCTTGATCATCCTTTTGTCAATAGCTACCTGCCAAGCAGTACCTTCGCTTGGAACCACGGTTTTGACTATAGTTATCTCGCTGCTGGAACCGGCTTTGCCCTCCCTGAGGTACAGGGAGGCTTCGCCACCACAGCGTGCGGCACTGCAGCCAAATATCAACCGGCATTCGGATCGATCAATCGGGTCCCGGAACCCAGTGGTGGTCTCCCCTCCGCTGATTTCAGTTGCCAGGAAACCCTGTCTCCCGTTCCGACTTTTGTATACATGAAGGTTGGACAAGATTTGACGATTGATCTCAAATCTTCTGACAATGTGTTTTGCGGACTCGTCACCGCACGCACATTGACCATAAACGCCCCTTCTGCCGGCCACTATGCCCTCTTTGGCAACTTCTTTGTGGAGAAAATTGTGGTCGCGGGTCACGCGGACGCTGTTGTGCATTTCCATAATCCACAGGATAATCTACCCTTGGACGTCTCGTTCTCCGATAACCAGTCCCAGCAAAATATGGTGGATCAGTTCAAACGAATCGCTTCCAGTACAGCCTATAACTTCTTTTCTCCCATGAGTCAGGCCGGACATTTTTTACCGCGCAGTCCCAACAACTACATGGTTGCAGGGATGGTGACACCGACGGAAACGTGCTCGTCCTCGGAATATAAGTACCGCAGCGAGTATCTTCCTATCACCGGAACCCCCGCCTTTTCCACCTACCGGAACAACACGGCTGGAGCGGCTTATATAGTGGAGGACGATCTATGAAAACATCGTCTTCGACGGCTGGATTTTCTCTGCTTGAAGTTATGATCGCTATGGTATTGCTAGTTGCTGCGGTGTATGCAACCAATTCTGTATTGACTCGAGTCGATAAGCAGCAGCATTTCATTACCGACAAACTCAAAGCCCGGCACCTATTGGATCGGCGCATATCCGACATCATCACAAACGCGGGCTTCTATCCGCCCATGTCCAAAGGGGGGTTGCCGGCGTCCTACATCGCTTGCTTCAACCCTCAAGGCTTTCCCATGCACAATAAATTAGGGGTTTCCGATACCTTTACGGAGCACCTACTCGATCCATCCGAACCATCCGATGGATGTCCCGGCGCCAACTTTGAAGTTCATGTGACGCCATCGCTCACCACCAATCCAACAGCGGAACTCTATATTTTTGTCAAATCAGAGAAACCTACCGAGCCAGTGCGGCAAAAGATCCGCATGACTGTTGAGATGGAACCCCAGCTTTAGTTTTCAGCGAATCTCCCGGGACTCTATAAAATTTCCGAGAAAAAGTCCTTCATAGCTACCCATGAACGACTATCCGCTTTTTCGTTATAAGCAGCCCCCTTACTATTGTCGGTACCTGCGGTTTTGTCAGTAAAACTGTGTACCGCACCCCCGTATTTAACCATTTGCCAGTCCACATTATTCTGGCGCATTTCCTCTTCAAATGCGGCCAAATCTTGCGCAGAAACAAATGGATCGTCCGCCCCGTGCAGGGCCAAAACTTTTCCTTTGATATTTTTTCCGAGGGACGGCTCCGGACTATCAAGTCCACCGTGAAAACTCACCACCCCTTTCAGTGGTGCGCCGGTGCGTGCCAGTTCCAAGACACCGGTGCCCCCGAAACAAAAACCGATAGCAGCCAGTTTCTGCCGATCCACCTGCGGCATCCGCGCCATTTCATCCAGCCCATACTTAAGATGCTTGCGAAAGAGTTTGCGGTCCTTCTTGTATTTGCCCGCCTCCTGCCCCGCCCTATCCACTCCCGGACGCACTCCCTTGGTGTATATATCTGCCGCAAAAGCCACATAACCTAGTTTGGCCAGGTCGCGGGCTTTGTTTTTGGTTTTATCGGTCACACCTAACCAATCATGCACCACAAGAACTCCGGGAGCTTTACCTTTGATATTTTGCGGATAGGCCACAAACCCTTCGAAAGTCTTGCCTCCCGCTTTATAGACCGTTATTTTTTCAACGACTTGAGCCCGCAGGGGCAACGCTATCAACAGGAAGAGGGACGCAAAAAGTACTTTCATGGGAACTCCCGTCAGGTGTTCGTTTACGTTCACGAAAAGAAAAGTGACCTCAGGAATGATCCTTTGAGGGACCTATCCCGAGGTAACAAAAAAATTTACTTATTTCAAAGATTTTTAATGAACTATGACGGGAGGTCGGATGCATAAGCATGCAGACAGCAGAGCCCCGGAGAAAGGCAGGAGAAAATTCGTTAAAGCTCCTTGGATGGCATATTCAGAGGAGCAATACGACGCTTTTTAATGCGCTCCACCAGGGTGGTCCGGTTGAGCCCTAACAGTTTAGCTGCTTTGTTTTTGTTGTTACCGGTCCGCTCAAGGGCCTGCATGATCAGACTGTTTTCCAGATTTTCGATAAAGCTGGTGAGGTCGAGACCATCGTGCGGCAGAGAACCAAATTGTGCCGGAGTCCGTGTGGCCGATTCTCCCGGCAGCGTGGAACGCATGCGCTTGCCGGACGCTGGCATGGAATCATTTAAATCACTGGAGTCAAGACCAGGTTCGACAACGGGCAAACTTTTGATGGGAGGCGGAGCTGCGACTTCAATTTGCGACAACCGGCCTATCACGTCTTTGGGTAAATATTCGCGACGGATGACGCCGCCCCCTGACAGGACAACCAGGCGTTCCACCAAATTTTGCAATTCACGCACATTGCCGGGCCAATCGTAATGGGTCAACAAATCCAAAGTATCGTTAGCAAAATAGCACGGATTACCAATCGAATGTTTCACGTTGGATAGTTCGAGAAAGTGCTGGAGCATTTCCTTGACGTCTGCCCCCCTCTCGCGCAGCGCCGGGACATAGATAGGGACTACGTTTAGGCGGTAGAAAAGGTCGTGACGAAAACGACCTTTGGCCACTGCATCATCCAATTCCACATGAGTGGCTGCAATCACGCGAATATCAGCGTGACGAATCTGCGAAGACCCCAGGGGAGTGAATTGCTTTTCCTGCAATACGCGTAATAATTTAGCCTGCAGGATCAGAGGCATGTCTCCAATCTCGTCGAGGAAGATAGTGCCACCATTGGCGGACTCAAAGTACCCGGCCCGTCGGGTATTCGCGCCGGTATAAGCCCCCCGTTCCGCCCCAAAGAGTTCGGATTCAAGCAAATTTTCAGGTATGGCACTGGTATTGATGGCCACAAAACTCTTTCCAGCCCGGCGGGAGAGTCGGTGAATGGCCTGCGCCACCAATTCCTTACCTGTACCGCTTTCGCCGTAAATCAGGGCGGAACAATCGGACTTGGCGACCTTGGCAATCGTTTGCAGCAGGTGCTCCATCGCTGGGCTGCGGCCAATGATCTCGGGAAAGGAGTCACGCCAGTTATCGGGGCTTAGGCCCCAGTTGTCGCCACTGCGATCGAAAACGATGGCATTAATGCCGCGATTTTCGCCGAAATCTGGAATCTTGTTACCGCTGTTTGTCGTCATAAAAACGCACACTCCTCCCTCGGAAAAGTATCAATACCGTCAACGGAGCCATGAGTTCCTTTGCAGGATTTCTTTTCAGATCAGCACGTACAAGATGTGATTTGGGTAACTGCCCAAAGGCCGCTCTGGTCAAGCGATTCACTTTAGATTGTCATAGGGGTCTATGTATGAATCTTAACAAACCCTCACCGAGGCGTGCAAGAGTCGCCCATGAAAAATTTGCCTGACAAAACCGGGGTTTCAAGGGTAACCAAGGGGCCTGACTGACCTATTTCTGCGGTTTTGGGATAGCCTTTTTTGGATTCCAGTCGCATAATAAAAAGCAAAAAAAGGGCAATGACTAAGGGGACATCGCATGCGAATTGCCTATGCGCACGATTGGTTGACATCCTGGCGGGGCGGGGAAAAGGTGCTGGCTGCATTGCTAGAAATCTACCCAGATGCTCCTATTTACACCCTTTTCTACGACCCCGAGGCCATGCCAGAGTCGATTCGCCGCCGTGACGTGCGTTTCCCCCGTGCCCTCAATCCCTGGCGCAAGTTCCGCAAAGCCCTGCTGCCCATACTTCCAGCGGCGGCGGAATCTCTGCCGCTGGAGTCCTATGACCTCATCATCAGCACGTCCTCCTGCGTGATGAAGGGCGTGATGACCGGGCCTCAGACTCAGCACATCTGCTATATCCACTCTCCCATGCGCTATATCTGGGACCAACGATCCCATTACTTGGATCAGCTGCCTTCCATTCCGGGGCTCCGCTCCACCATGGCCTATGCCAGCAGCCGACTGCGGGAATGGGATGTCACCTCCTCCAACCGGGTCGACCGTTTTGTGGCCAATTCCTCTTTTGTAGCGGCTCGCGTTCGCAAGTACTACCGACGACCAGCGTCGGTATTGGCGCCCCCTGTTGAGCTGGAGCGTTTTCTAACCCCCTCCCCGACAGTTAAAGAAGACTACTTCCTGGCAGCTGGGGCCTTTGTGCCCTACAAACGCTTTGACCTGGCGATTCTGGCTGCCGAAAAAACCGGCACACGCCTGATCGTGGCAGGATCGGGGCCGGACGCACCCAGACTCAGAAAACTGACTCGCCGTCATGCCTCTCTGGTGGAGGCGCCGGACGACCAATCCTGGATCCGCTTGATGCGGGGTGCCAAAGGCCTGATTTTCCCCGGTATTGAGGATTTTGGCATCGTCGCCATTGAAGCCATGGCCTCGGGGACCCCACTCCTGGCGCTGGAGGCAGGGGGAGCTTTGGATTTTGTAAAACCCGGAGAAACCGGAGCTTTTTTTGCAGAAGAATCGGTGGATTGCCTGGCGGAGGCTCTTGCAAATTTTCGGCCCCATGATTACGATCACCGCCACTTGACGACTTTTGCATCAACCTTTGGTCCGGATGCCTTTGTTGCCCGGTTCAAGCAAGAAATCCAACAGATGGCCCAAGATGAAAGGACCGCTCGTTGCAGCGCAAAATAGACAAGCCCCTTCTGCTGATCCGGATCCTGACCGACCTAACGATGATTTGTCTGGCCTGGCTAGCCGCATACTACCTGCGGTTCTATAGCGGCCTGGCGACACCTCTGGGTATTCCGGAGACGACACTCTATTTCAAATTGCTGCCGTTCATCATGGGTATCTGGCTGGGGGTCTTTTACTTCACAGGTTTCTACCGGCGGACCGGAATTCATCGCTCGGCGTTTACGGAAGGCCTGGATATCCTGCAGGTCTGTGCGCTGGCAACTCTGACCTTCATCGTCTTTACTTATTTTTACGAGGAATACCGCTACTCAAGGATCACGCTGGTTATCTTTGCGATATTGCACCCTCTTTTACTCATCACAGGCCGCAGTTTGATCCGCAAAGGTCTGCGGTATTACCGTCGGGCTAATCCTCAACGAGAGATCCTCATCATCGGTGGAGGAGGCAATATCCCACACACCCTGCAGTTGATCAAAAAATCCGGTTTGGAAAACCCCCACGTTGCAGGCGTTATTCTGGTGGGGGGCACCCCTGAGGACCAATCCCTTTGCTCCCGTAGCGGAATCAGGGAATTGCCACAGCCCACAGACTGGGTCGGTTTTTTCTCGCAATATCCCGTGCACAGTGTCTATTTTGCCCTGCCACACAGCCATTACCCTTATTTGGATCAATATCTCGATACCATTGCGAATCAGGTCCCTGATATTAAACTGGTCCCGGATATCCTTCGTTTTACCCGCTTCTCCGCTGGAATTGAAATGATCGACAACACCCCGGTTATCAGCATCCATGACAGCCCCCTGGCCGGTTCAGGTGCCATGCTGAAACGTTTCGTGGATCTGATGGGCGCCGCGGCTGGATTGGTTGTGCTCAGTCCTATATTGTTAGTCCTGGCACTATTGGTGCGTCTATCCTCTCCTGGCCCCATTCTCTTTCGTCAGCCCCGGATGGGTTTGGACGGTCGGACGTTTGATTGCCTTAAGTTTCGCTCCATGCCCGTCGATGCAGAGCGGAAAACCGGGGCCATCTGGGCAACCAAGACTGACAATCGGGCTACGTGTATTGGTCGCATCATGCGACGCACCAGTCTGGATGAACTGCCGCAGCTTTGGAATGTATTGGTCGGAGAAATGAGTTTGGTGGGGCCACGCCCTGAACGCCCGATTTTTGTGGATCAGTTCCGAAAAAAGGTTCCCGGTTATATGTTAAGGCACAAGGTAAAAACCGGCATGACCGGTTGGGCCCAGGTCAATGGCTGGCGTGGCGATACCAGCATCGAAAAACGTATAGAATGCGATTTGTACTATATTCAGAACTGGTCTATCTGGCTGGATTTCAAGATCATGGTGATGACGATTGATGAGATATTCCGCGGGCGCAATGCCTACTGATGGGAAGGCGAGGAGGGAAAAAAGCACAGTTGACTGTTGCGTCAATAAGCATTTTTTCCCGACGAGCAACGCAGCCATCGTGCGATTGCAACGATCCTATCAGGAGGCTTTGCGAAACGAAGCCATCATGACCTCTTTGAGGCCAAACCCCACACCGTATTTGGTTTGGATGACCACGCCATCGGTTACGTCCGACAGCAACTGCCGAACCGCGTAGAGCTTGCGGTGAAAAGCATTGTCAGAAACTTTTGCTTGCCCCCAGCACTGCACTTTTAGTTTATCTTTTCTAACGATGCCCCCTTTGGTGTGGGCGAGGCAGGTGAGAACCGATATTTCGATAGGCGACGCGTACCGTTTACCTTTAGGACCTTCCACGTAACGCTGGACGGTGTTGATTTCAATGTCACCAAACTGCACCACGGATGATGCTGCTTTTTGAGAAGAGTCTTCGATCCGGGTTTTGAGCCGGGCGTTCAGCTCCGGAACGATCAGGGGTTTACGCATAAAATCATCGGCACCGGCATTCAGTGCTTCCATGATAGTGGAAGCTGTTGGGGCTGCCGTCACCACCAATATCGGACAGAAAGGCCATGCATTCCGCAAAGCCGGAATAATATCCAGACCCGAAAGGGAACCGCCCAAATCAATATCCACAAAAACCGCGATGGGCCGAAGATTTTCCACTTCGCGAATCAGGACGGCTGGGTCTGTAAAACATTTGGTTTTAATTTTGGATGCCATTTCAATAATCTCAGCAACCATCGGATCATCATCCAGGGTTATCGTGTAGACATCATGATTCGTTTCCATATGCTCAATACCCTATTTCTTAAAGATTGGATTACCGTACAACATTCAAACCTGACTTCGGTGTGAATGGATGGAAACCTTAGGGATTAACTTACGAAAAGGTGATATTCCATGGTATTACTCTGTTTTTATTGTATATTTTGTTTGACCATTTTCCGCTTGGAGCCCTCGCTGACAGCGCACCCTACGATCGTGTCTGGCAAAAAGAGTTTTCACAATATTCTCCATGATTTAGAGTGTCTCCTTAAGGTCAAGTCCTGATATGGCCGGTCTTCTTAAGGAGGCATTGTGTCCTTTACCATTTACCAACCGAAAACAGCTCAGCTGACTCCCATTGTGGTTAGCGTACCCCACGCTGGACAGAACTTTCCCACCACTGACCACAATCTGTACCACCCGGATTTATTACGTCGACGGTTTGATACTGACTGGTTTGTGGATCGTCTTTATGGATTTTGCGAGACTCTCGGTATCACCCTCATTGTCGCCGATTACAGCCGCTACGTCGTGGATCTTAACCGCGACCCGCAAGGGGGGCAGTTATATAGCGACGGTCGAAGGGAAACATCCGTTGTATCAGACCATACTTTTGAAGGGCATCTTGTATATCAGGGATTTATACCTGATCAGGACTTTGTGAAGAAACAAATCAAAACTTATTACGAACCCTACCACACCAAACTGCATGAACTTCTGCGGAATCTGCAAGCTCAATTTAAACATGTATTGTTATGGGACGCTCACTCCATAGCCCGCAAGGTTTCCACCATACAGGATGGCCACCCGTTTCCCGATTTGATACTAGGGGATCAAGATGGCCGAACAGCGCATCCCAAGCTCATTGAAACAGCGCTAAAGTCATTGCGAAACCATGGTTTTGAACTGTCTCATAATTCCCCGTTCAAGGGCGGCTATATCACCCGTTCCTGCGGCAATCCGCAACTTCAAGTCCACGCCCTGCAGCTGGAAATGTCCCAGGATATTTACCTCAATGACGACGATATAGACATAGACCCGAAAAAATTGCGGCGCTTGCAACCCATCCTGAAAAATACTCTGAAAAACCTGGGTGACTGCCTAAAGGATTTGCCATGAAGACATTTCATTTTGATGCCATGTGGACGGGCCTCGAATGGATGGCACCGGCATTTGTGACCATCGACAAAAACGGCTTGATTGCAGATCTTGGCACTGTACCGCCTACGAGCGGCACTCGCGAGAAGGTCCAACGGGAAACTGGCTGGTTTTTGCCAGGGTTCCACAACGGACACTCCCACGCCTTTCAATATCGCATGGCGGGAATGACCGAATACCGTTCGGCTGAAGCAGCGCAGGACGATTTTTGGAGCTGGCGGGAATTGATGTATCAACTTGCCCTAAACCTTGATCCCGACACCATACGGTCCATCGCCGTCGTGACCTATAGCCAAATGGTTAAATCTGGTTACACCGCCGTAACCGAATTTCACTATATACACCGCGCCCCAGATGGAAAGACCTACGATAATCCTGCCGAGTTAGGAGCATGTCTGATGAATGCAGCGGACATCGCCGGCATTCATTTAACCCTCATACCCGTATACTACAACCAGGGAAATTTTAACTATCCACCCTCCGCACATCAGCGGCGCTTTATATGTGACAACGTCGATCATTACAAACGCCTTCTTGAACATACGGACCAGCATCGCATGCGGTACCACTCAAATGTGATCCTTGGTCATGGCATTCATTCCCTACGGGCGGCTAACCGCAACGACGCCATTGAAATACTCACGCAGGATCTGACCCAGGGACCAGTACATCTTCACATCGCCGAACAGACGCGGGAGGTGGACGATTGTTTAGCCGCATGGGGGCAGCGTCCAGTCGAATGGCTTATGAATCATGTCCCTATGACTTCTCGAATGAACCTGGTTCATGCAACGCATATAAACGAAAGTGAATGCCTGCGACTTGCACAAACCGAAGCCAACGTTGTCATTTGCCCATCCACCGAGGGTAATCTAGGTGACGGTATCTTCCCATTTGAGGAATTTGTGAGGGAAAATGGTAACTGGACCATAGGAACCGACAGCCATATCGGTATGCTTCCGTTTGAGGAACTTCGCTGGCTCGACTATCAACAACGTTTGAAATTACGTAAACGTAATATTTTGGCCAAACCTGGTGAAGAAAGTGGTGATCAACTGCTTTCAGGAGTCTTGCAAGGAGGGTATCGGGCTACAGGATTTCCCGTGACATCTTATCCGCTGAGGGTCGGACAACCGTTGGACGGTTACATTGTGGACATGGATCACCCCTTATTCTGGGGCCGATCCCAAAACAAGGTTATTCCTTCGCTGATTTTTTCGGGAAGCGCTAATGTCATCAAAGCCGTCATGACTCGGGGCCAGTGGCGTGTGCGCGATGGCGTCCACTCCAATCATGAGGCCATCGCGCGCGAGAAGAAGAGGTTCATGGCAGCTCTGCCATGAGCGGGTGGAGACTTAACGGACCATTGCTTTGACAGCGGTTTTAGAGTTACGGAGTTCCTGCTTAAAATTCGATCGAAGCTTGACCATATTCGATAGACTCTGTTTATTACGGCCTTGAAGAAAAAAACCTGCCGGGGCCTTCATACGACCATCAATCAATGTTTGATCAAAATCAAGATTGGTGGAATAAGTAACTTTCTCCTCGCTCTCAAGGTTCTTTTTTGGCTCATCTACCCCTTCGGCCAACACGGGCCGACTGATGGAAATGCCTAACAATATAACTGCTAGCAACTTCATCATATTCATCCCTCCTTTTTACTGCAGTGCTCTTTCGAGACTTTCCATATCATCTGAACGAATATCAGTGGACGCCGGAGCGACCTCTTCCTGGGGAGCTTCTTCGGGTACAACCGATTCCTGAGAATCTGCGGCTGCTGTTGCAGGGGCCCGGTTCATTTTAGCGGCCATTTGTTGAATATCTTCATCACTCACCTTTTGCCCGGCGGCTTCCTGTTTTTCGCGAATCTGGTCAATAAAGGCAAATACCTCCTGATTACCCGATTTTTTGGCATCTGAGGTTTCCAGGTAAGCCTTCAGACGATCGAGGGCAGCTCCGTAATTTTCACGTCGATCCTCTAGAACTGCCAAGTTGTAAAGCGCGATCGGGTTCTTGCTGTCACTTCCCAGAATAGAAGCATAGATCTTCTCGGCGACATCATGTCGACCACGCGTACCTTCAATGACAGCCAAATGGAGCTGGGCATCCGGATGATTCGGCATGATTTTTAAGACTCTTTCGAATTGAACCGCCGCATTCGCCATCTGACGATATTGGAGGTACAACACACCAAGATTCATACGCACCGCTATGTCATTGGGATTAAGTCGCAAAGCCTCATTAAAAAGGCCTACAGAGTCACTGAAGCGGCTTTCTTTGAATGCTATCAAAGCCATGCCATTGAGTACCTGACTGTCACGGGAGTTTTCACCTCCAATACCATTCAGAATGATCCCTGCCATATCGGTATTGCCCCGTCTTAGGTAGATCTGCGCCAGAATTTTTCGGGCTTCAACCCGCTTAAGATCAACTTTAAGAGCTTGCCGGCAAACCTTTTCTGCTTGATCGAACTCGCCTTGCAAAAGATGAATCTGCGCAAGATTAAGTAGGGATTCGATGTCACGAGGATTTTTTTTGGTTTCGCTAATCAGCCGCTCTTTACTGCTGTTAATATCGCTATTCTTGCGATGATCTGGCATGGCCGTCCGATCGTCAGAAGACGATTGAACTTCTATTTTCTTTTTCAAACTGTCAACCGTGGCGACTTTTTGTGTGGTTTTGCAACCAGAAAAAATCAAGGCCAGCGAGGTTAAAATCGTACTTTTACTCATATACCCCATAATGCACGCCTCCTCTAAATTAGATATCAAATTATTCCACAATGCCCGCAACAGATTTTTCCCACTTCAGCTCGTGCGCGAGATATCCAGCAGATAGATTCTTTTCGGCCACCAGTGGATATTTCTGTGGAGCGATTTCCGTCATTTTCTTGTAGGACCGCTTGGTCCATTCGGTAAAAGTCTGAGCTTCATTGGAGCGTTTATAGGCTGCCTCGAAAAACTTGACCGATTCCTCTTTCAGCGGAAAGGCGACTTTTTCCAGCGAGGATTTAAACTTTTCGATTTCAAGCGGGCTCGCACCCTCTGGTATGGGAGCTTTGAACAGCAGTTGCGCAAAATCCTCATGCATTTCACCAAGTCGATACAGTGCTGCGACGTTATATTCCCCACTACCAATGTCGATCACATGCTCGTAATCTTTGGCTAAAGAAACCAATTTACTTTGTTTCGCACCGACTTCCTTCTCGAGTGTTTTTGCACTGGAAATTCGCATGCCCTTAAATTCGCCAAACTTCGGCTCGATTTGACGAAACATGACACCGGCGATGATCCGTCGCGCTTCCGGTGCTGCCGGAGCATTTTTTGCCGTCAGAGTGCGTTTAATCTTATCAAGCTGTTTGCTACCTGCTTTTTTATCGACATACTGCAGATTTAGCTCCACAATTTTAGCCTCCGCAAACAAATCAGTGTCGGCATTCCGACTCTTTGATGCTTCAAGGTAGCGCTGATAGGAACGAACTGCCTCGGGGTAGTCCTTCTTCCGCTCATTAAGAGTAGCCACCTCAAACAGAGCCTCAGCCACTGCTTCATTCTTTGGATAGGTTTTAACGTACCGCTTAAACAGATTTATGGATTGATCATGCTGATCTAATCCTCTATACAGAAGAGCCGCGTTAAAAAGGGCTTGCGGTGCGTTCTTCTCATTGGGGAATGCTCGTGAATAACGCTCATAGTAGTCGGCAGCAAATTCAAATTCAGCCAACGAATCGTAGGTCTGCGCTATATCCTGCATCACGTTGGCCACTGCCGATGACTTGGGATATTCTTTCAGCAGCAACTTTCCGGAGATTAAGGCATTATCTATGTCCGCCACCTTGTAGTAGTTGATACTGGCATTGTAGACAGCCCTATCGGCATTTTTATCCGTAGGAAACTCCTTTTGGTAGGCCATGAAAGCGGCCGCGGCCTTAGCATTTTGACCTGATTTTTCGTAGGCCAACGCAGATTCATAGGTTGCCATTTTCAGCATATCAGCAACATATGGTTTCATACCATTAGCTGCAATCACCTTATTTGCCAGATAAGATCGACATTTAGGAATCAATTTATCCCAGTCTTTCCTCTCAGTATAGTATCCGAGTACAACTTTAACCGCTGTTTTCCCCTGTTTGGTCTGGGGTATCTCCATAGAGAGTTTTTCAAAACGTTCCAGGGCTTGAGGGTAGTGTCCGTAGTTAAAGTAGATTTCCGCCATTGTAAAACGCATGGCATGGCCGTCTTTTTCTTGCGGTAAAACTTTAACGTAGTTATCCATGACCTTAATCAACTTTTGCTTGACCGGGGGCAACGGAATTGGCTTGTCCACTTTACCAGGTTCGGGCAGTTTGGGGTATTTCTGTTCTGCATCAAGGTTATTGATGGAAACGACAGCGTTCAATGCTGAATCCTTAAGATATTTTCCATCTTTAGTATTAGCGTTGACAACTTTAGTATACTCCTCCGATGCCTCTTCCCACTTTTTAAAGTGCATCAGGATATCAGCCAGATAGTAACGTAGGTCATACGAATTTTTACTGTTCGGATATGTCGCCAGATAGAGACGATACAGCTTGGTTGATGACTGCAGCATTCCATCCTGCTTATTCTTCATGCCACGCTGGTGAAATAGCGCAGCCATACGGTGTAGGTTCCTCTCAGTTTTTGCACTGGCGTCTTCCAACAATGCCTTATTGTTAGCATGAGCCCCGGTCCAAACGCTATTTGGCTTGGCGTAGAGGACTGTCATATCATTAAAATCTTTAACAACTGCTTCCGTCATGCCAGACCGTTCATGGAGATCGACGAGCTTAAGATGTACTTCTGGGTTATTTTCCCGCCGTGGCGCTTCCTTCAGAAGGCGAGAATAGATGGCCATGGCTTTGGCATTTTGTCCGTTTTCGTCATAAGTCCGACCTAGTTTCTCTAATAGATCGTAAAATGCTTCATTTTCACCGATTTTTTTGAAATACGACCAGGCACCATCCACATCTTCGAGCTCTGCCCATACCAAAATCATGTCGTTAATAGCCTCTTTCCTGAGATTGACACGACGCGGATCGTTTTCACCACCTTTCGGCGAGAGTTGGACAGTAAGCTTGAATGCAGCTAAGGATTTTTCGAAATTCTTTCGTGCATCTTCTTTGCTTTTGGCTTTCGCGTTAAAGTATGCCCAGCCAAGTTTGTAAACAGCATATGGATACGCACGCGACTTTTTAAATTTCATCGCTTCTTTGTAGGATGTCATAGCTTCGTTAATTTGGTGACGATCAAAATAAAATTCACCCATTGCTAAATGAGCATCCGGAATAAACTGTGATTTCGGGTGATTCTTGATCAGCTGCTGAAAATACATGATCGAATTGTCATTATCAAGACGACCCAAAGTCTTGGCCAGGGCATAGAGAGCCGCATCGGTCCGACGATGATTGGGAAATGTTGTGACAAGGTGTCGAAACGCGTCAGCACTCTTCATCAGTTCTTTTTTTGATCTCGTATAGACGACCTTAGGCTCTTTGCCTTTTTTACCTTCCTTTTGCCATACTTCATAAGCACGGTCATATTCGCCTATTTCCATAGCGCGTATATGATCATGACGCTCTCCGTACAACTCCCCTAAACGAAGATATAGTTCAAATTTCTTGTCAGTTTTGAGTTTTGTTCCCAACAGGTCGTTGATTGAATTGATAGTTTTAACCCGCAATTCATCGGCCCGTCGGATGTTTTCTGCACTAATCGTCGGAGTTGGTGACGCAAAGTAGGCATTAGCATCCTCCTGCGTTGGCGCCTCATGTCTGGCATTTTTAGGAGCCGAACGCGTAGGTTTTGCATGGGAAAACTCCGCTTGACCCCACAAAAACACACCCAATATCGTGAGGCAGATTAAATTTTTTCCTCTAATAATCATCGAGTACCTCCCAAAGTCGTCTCCAAAAATAACCCATTGTTACTGAATGTTGCATCGTGGTTCAACGGCTACGATATGGTAGCCGATTTCATCCCACCAAAATTCCTCTTTACCGCCCTTCCAGGACTGGGATTTGGGTGTCCACCCCCGAATGTTGTCAGCAGGATTGACGTTGGTTACTTTGGTCGCAGCATGCAGCTCAGAACCCATAAGTTGCTCTTTTTCGCTCATCAACAGTTCGAGATATAGGAACTGCGACTGTGAATAAAGTTCATCGAAATGAGCCTTCATACTCTTAAGTTCCACCAAGAATTGTTCACCGATTTTCTTACGCATGACACCACCCATGCGATCCAATTTAAGCACGATGTCATTTACGCCATCCTTGACGCCATGAACACCCTGTGCTTCCATCCGGTACTTTTCATCCACGATTGTTGCATATTGATCCCTCGCTAAACGCATCGCGTCTTTTTCGGCTGCAGTCGAGAGAATATTGCGAGGGATACCAAGAGCTTCACCAGATACTCCGGTGATAAGATCTTCAAACAGCTGATATGCTGCGTCGTTGGTGAGCCGCTTTCGATCCAGAAAGGTCCTTAAACCTTCCACCGACTTTGCGTAGTGCTCCGCAAAATTAGCCAACGAATTTCGACTATGGTCATAGCGACACAGCCAGTAATAGACCATCGCATCCAGCAGATCTGCCTCCGGATTGTAGTACTCCTGAAAATATGGGCTTTTCACCCCATAAATGGTTCCAAGAGCATGTTTCGGATTACCGCTCATGAATAGTGCCCATGATTGTTCAAATAGTGCATCGTAAAACAACGGGCTGTCCCGACGGACCTTGCGGTAGTGTTGTACCGATTTGTAAAAGTCCTGCCGTTCGTAGGCGATACGCCCTAATGCCATATTGGCGTAGTTCCACATCTCGGCCTTATCTGAGCTTTTTAATGGCGATGCATCCACAACGGTTTTATTGAGAATGGTATTTAAATTGGATTCAGCTCCATTCGCATCATTTCTATCGAGGCTAATCATCGCTAGTTGATACCGTGACGGCATAAAATAGCGATCGCCCATTTTGAGTTGTTGATAATAGTACTCTGCACCCTTGACGTCACCTTTTTCATTCAATCCATTGGCAACAATATAATTCCAGTCATTGCCGAAATTTGGTGGTAACTCCTGGCGTAGTTTCAGGTTTAAAGCCATATCTTCCAGCAGATATTGAATAGGTCGATTCATCGACACGGTGTGCATCAACTTCCAGGCGCTCTTAACCTGATCGTCTGTAGGATTGGCGGAACTCCTTATCGCATCGTAAGCATAGGTTGCCGCTGCTAAGGGATACCCTGCTTTAATCAGCAGGCTGGCCTGGTACTGTTTCAGGGAAAGACGCTTTGATGGCGACAGCGCCCGGTTTCGCCCTAGAGCATCCAAACTGGTCCAGAAACCCCCAGGATTAAGCGCACCCATACGATATAGGCCTTCGAGTCTGACAAACTCCGCATCGGCTTTAGCGGTCGGTGACAACTTGGGTGGTGCCTTCTTGGTGGTCGTTTTTGTGGAAGTCACTGGCACAACCTTTGAAGCTTTTTCCGCTTTTTTGTTTTCGACCTTTTTAGGCGTGGATTTCCCAGCTGGAGCCGCTACCGCCGCCCCTGCTGCTCCAAGTCCGAAAATAATCAATGTCAGTAAATGTTTCATAATATTTCTCACAGGAAAAAGTAGCTTAAACCTAAATCAACACTGTACGCATTTTTCTGGGAATCCCTGCCGGCACGCTTTTCGGTGTACATTCTGTCCCTAAAGTCGATACGAAACGACAACGATTTTTGCCAGTAGAAACGCTCACCGATACCGAAAGTCAGAGCATTCAATGAACCCTGATCAGTATCCACCTTCGAGAGGCCACCAGTAATATAAAGATCAGTGTACAGAATCAGCTTATCCATCAAGTTTAACTTTCCATAGAATGGAGCAAGAATGGCATTGACGTCACTGGCGCCAATGATTTTGTTGACCTCAGGATCAGGCGAAACAACGGTGTCATCGTCCAGACGCCGATACGTGAGATGATTCAGGGCTTTACGATCATCAGAGTCTTTAACCCTTGTTTTGATGTATTGGTACTCGAACCCCAGCCACTCGTTCACGAACAGAGCTCCGCGCAGACCAGATAGCGATGTATCGGTATAGGCTTCATTGAGGAAGGTTCCGACGGTGAAACCCAATTCGGGACGCCATGTCTTGGTAAAGTAACGGTTTTGCAGGATTGTAACCGGGTTCTTTTCAACTGGCCCACGGATTTCAGCCGGATCGAGATCCATAGCGTGGCCGCCGACTCCAAATCCAGCCAGCATCATAAGAGCAGCTATGAAGGAAATTAGTTTCTCTAATATTTTCTTGCTCATTGGTGCATTTCCTCTAAAAAATAGACATCCCACTGGGGAGGTCTCCCGATAAAAGACACTTCGGCGGTGACAAAAAAAAATTTAGGGGAAATTCAGAAGTATTTTTTTTCAACTGATCAATAGGGAATATTCTGGCGCCTAATCAGCAGATTACCGATTGGTAAATTTTTTGCTGGACAATCTGTTGCGGGGGGGAATTCAGGCAAGGCCGTTTGGCCCTCACGAAAGGGGCCATCGAAATCTTACGGCGAGGAAAGTTTGGGGATTGACTTACTTGGCAAATACAGTGCCAGCAACATCCTGATTGCTTATCTTACGACGCTTGAATTCCCTTTCTAGGTAGTGCAACTCTCGACTTGACTGGCCACGGACTGATGCATTTTCAGCTGCACGACGCGTCAAATAGGGTATGACCTCATCGATGGGCCCATACGGGACATATTTAGCCGCATTAAAGCCGTGGTGAGCCAAAACAAAAGTGAGATTGTCACTCATACCCAGGAGCTGCGCAAAGGAGAAGCGAATGTCTGAAGGTTCAAAGCCTTTTTGCGCTATCATGTCCACCAAAAGCCGCGTACTTTTTTCGTTGTGAGTGCCAGCACAGGCGGAGAATCGATCTGCATGTTCAACGCAGAATCTCACAGCATTATCAAACGCCTCATCGGTCGCAGCTTTGGTGGGGTAAATCGGGCTGCGAACTCCCATTTTTGCAGCTCGCTCATTCTCCTTTTCGAGATAGGCCCCACGCACCAACTTAACTCCGACATAAAACCCCTCTGTAACAGCACGCTCGTAGAGTCGTTGCAAATATTCGAGGCGATCATGCCTGTACATTTGGACCGTATTGAAGACTATGGCCTTGCGAAGGTTGAAGCGAGCCATCATCGCCTCCGTGAGTTGGTCAAGGATAGGCTGAATCCATGACTCTTCAGCATCCACAAAAACCGGAATGCCATGCTTATGGGCCGCTTCACAGATCGCCTCGAAGCGCCGCTGAACTCGAGCGAACTCACTTTTTTCTACAGCACCAAGAAAACTTGTGCTGCTTTGTTTCTCCAATAGCCCGAACCTCGCAATGGCGGTTGGCTTGAATACGCAAAATGGGATGGACGAGTGAACTGATGCAAATTCGATATTACGAATAATTTCTTCTGTAGTTTGCTCAAAATCTTCCTCGCGTGTCTTCCCCTCAATAGCGAAATCCAAAATGGTTCCCACCTTGTACGACGCAAGGTCATTGACAATGTTTAGACATTTATCGATGGACTCCCCACCACAAAAATGACTAAAAACATTGCCTTTAATTAACGGTCGGATAGGGAATCCAGCCTTCATGAGGGCGAGAAGAATTTTTGTGGCCCATTGCACTAAAGCCCCATGATTCAGAATCTTGAAGATCAAATAGGCATGCCTCAACTGCCGATTATTCATGCGTTTAAATGCAATTTCGGTGTTCTGAAAGTCGAGCTGTTTCATACGTCGCCTCCTGGCCTCTCGTCTCTGGTTTGCACTAATTTACTGAAGGCACTCATGAGATCTACGGGCAAGGGGAATACGATAATCTTTGAATTTCCTTCTGCAGCCATCGATGCCATGGTCTGCAAATAACGTAATTGCAGTGTCGTCGGATTGCGGGAAATCTCGTCAGCAGCCGAAGCAAGCATTGCAGCCGCCTGCTGTTCGCCTTCTGCTGCGATGACCTTAGCCCTCCGCTCCCGCTCGGCCTCCGCCTGGCGCGCCATCGCCCGTTGTTGATCAGGCGGTAAATCGACATGTTTCACTTCTACGGCGCTGACTTTGATACCCCAGGGGTCGGTGTTTTGGTCCAGGATATGCTGTAGCTTGATGTTGACTGATTCCCGATCTGTCAATAGCTGATCAAGCAAATGCTCTCCAAGTGTGGAACGTAAATGCGTTTGTGCCAATTGCGTGGTAGCATAGAGGTAGTTTTCGACATTAATGATTGCCCGCATTGGATCCACCACGCGGAAGTAAACCACAGCATTCACCTTCAAGCTGATGTTATCACGGGTGATCACATCCTGAGGATCGATATCCATGGTTATGATCCGCGTGGAAACGCGGGCTTCGATACGATCAATAAACGGGATCAACAAGATCAATCCTGGACCCTTTGGAGCTGGGAGTACACGACCCAATCGAAAAACGATGGCACGTTCATATTCCGGAATAATTTTGATGCTGGCTGTTAAAAATGCAGCAATGATAACTAATAACAATATCAATCCAAACGTCCCTTCAAACATCTTCACCTCCGCAAAACGCCATTTTATCCAGTAAATTCAGTGCGATTGTCGACGACATGTTCTACTTTCCCCCCCGGTCAATGTCATCTCTTTTTACACCCACCGATGTTCTTCTACAGGGCTATCATAAATATATTTAATTATTTCAATGCGTTATAGTTGGCCTGCTGTTTGCTTCTCGGGGTGCGACGGCCATTACAGGGCCATAGATCCAAAGAAAGGAACTCCGATTTGAAAGCATTATCCTCCCCTCCAACAGCCCAGAGAAAAATCGGGACAACTATTCTGGCCACAAGCCTGTTGGTGGGTGGTCTGTCATTCAGTACTATGGTCAATCAGGATTTCAGCCCCATCCTGGTTTTGGAGGCCAAAGCCCGCATATCCAATGCAAGCCTGGACGATGAAGCTGCGACATATTTTCAGAAAACAGCAAACCTCACGGGACAAAACCAATGCTCGATCATTCCCATTAGCAATCTGGGTAATACCAGTATCAGTCACTACTATTGTCCCCCAAACTACATGTCATCATTAACTGGTGATTTAGCAGTGAATCGGGATTTCACCATCCCTAGCCCACTTCGCCACCGCGTCGAATTTTGGCGAACGATCTATTCCACCTGGTCGATCAACGATTATGTTCTCCATACAGCAGAGTACCCCGATGTCATTTTGGAAATTGGCACTAGCCCGAAAGGTGCTACATTAATCGCCAGCGGCCGCGAAGACGATCAGGTTAAAAAAACAATGAAACGGCGGGTAGACCAATACCGATCGCTGTTTATGGCTTTACATCGCCAAAAAAACAGTTTGTCTCTGGCAAAATTGACCCCGGTAATGCGCCGGATCGTCATAGCTATGTCTCATATCAATGAACCGAATAAATACCTGAAAGCGGCAGAAGGATTGAGATTTCAACGGGGTCAAAGAGAATTTATTGAAAAGGGGATCGAAATGTCCTCTCCATATCTTGCGGCCCTTGAACAAATTTTTGAAGAAAGTGGCGTCCCCCGTGACTTGGCCAAGCTGGCTTTCGTCGAGTCTTCTTTCAATACAAAAGCTCTTTCCAAAGTTGGCGCTTCCGGGGTCTATCAGCTGATGCCTTTTACCGCCAGGCAATATATGCAGGTTGACGGATTAATCGACGAGCGCAAGGATCCCATTAAATCGGGTTATGCCGCCGCTCAAGTTCTCAAAACAAATTACCGCATCCTGGGTACCTGGCCCTTAGCCATCACGTCGTATAACCACGGTCCTTATGGTATCAGGCGTGCTGTGCGAGCTGCTGGTAGCAAAGATTTAAACCACCTGATTCAGAACTACGATGGAAAAATGTTTGGATTTGCCTCTAAAAACTTCTATGCGGAATTCCTGGCAATCCTTGTGACGTTAAACGACCGCAGCCGGGTATTCCCAAATGCCAAACTTCAACCAGCAATCGCTTTCAAGGCCATAAAACTTGAGCGTCGGACGCCAATCAAAACCATTATTCGTAATCATAAAATTACCCAGCTTGAGTTCCTGAAATACAATCCAGGCATTACAGTGCAAGCGGTAAGCGCCAACATCTCTCTGAAACGAGGCCATATGGTCATCCTTCCAGACACTACGAACTCCAAACTGGCTGAGTCAAACTAAGGAAGTTGTCTATGACCATCGTGCGCCCATTTCTCCTGCTATCCCTGATTGTCCAAGTCGTACTGCTGGGGCCAACAGGGTGTACCCGCGCCAAAAGCGGTGCAGGTAATGATTCAGCGCAAATGCTACCTATTGTGGCTCGAACCACCAATGCCCCGGACCTGGCCACACAGACCGAACAAACTCACGAAGGCATCAATATCAAACCACTCAATTTGCCAGAGGACCTTCTTTCTGCGCAATGCGAGATCAATGATGAGACACCTGTCGATTGCAGCGGAGGATTTTCCATGCCTCTGCCACAGGACGGTAGTTACCACCTCAAGTTAGTCGTCGAAACCGTCAAAGGCCAGAGGTATGTACTTGAACAGGATTTCCAGGTAAGGAACGGCATTTGGAGCACTGCTACCGACAGTATTCACAAAGGTGATCTGACTCTGTCTCTGGCTCCTGAAAATGACTTTGTAAATCATGGGCCAGTTGAACGGACAAAGGGGCTAAAATTGAAATTTGATCTGCATGATCCGGCGAACTGCCAAGCTCGTTTATGGTGCAGTCGGTCTGAGGGAATATGGAGCCTTTGCCATCAGGATGGTTCGCCTATCATTGATCTTGAACCAAGGGAAATTGTTAGCGGATTTCAAAAAATCTCGGTAAAAGCTCAATGTCCTGGCTCAGCGGTAACCAGTAATATCCTTGATTACTATTGGTTTGGGGTTGACGACAATTTTAAACCATTGTCCCTAAGCAAGCGCTCACTACCGGGCCTTAGCCACTACCAACTGATAAAACAGACTGACTGCTTGGACAAAGTTTACTATGAATGCCAGGAAGGTCAGGCGGACACCTTCATACGATGCCCCAACATCAAAGCAGCCCCAAGTAAGAGGTTTGGCATTCGGGCGGTATGTGACAATGGTAAGGATAAACTGGTCGGTCCGGTCTATCTGGAGAACTGATTCTGCCAGACCGCAAATCTTTCGAAATACTTGCCTGCGATATCGACTTCAAAATTGAGGCCATCCCCTGGCCTAAGCGTGCCAAAGGTGGTGCTTTCCAGGGTCT
>JAKQGS010000455.1 GCA_029556045.1 Pseudomonadota bacterium
GAGTGGATCGAGAGCCACGTGCTGCATATCTTTATGCTGCATGCTCCCGACTTTCTGGGTTATCAGGATGCCATTCAGATGGCCAAAGACCATAAGCAGCTGGTGGAGACGGCCCTGCGGCTGAAAAAAATTGGCAACCGCGTCGTGCAGGTGGTGGGGGGACGGGAGATTCACCCCATCAATGTCCGCGTTGGAGGTTTTTACAAAAATCCCCCCCGCGATGACCTTTCGGGAATGGTGAACGACCTGAAATGGGCTTACCAGGCCACCTTGGATGCTGCCAGGGTTGTGGCAACCTTTCACTTTCCAGACTTTGAGCGGGCCTATGAATTTGTGGCCCTGTCCCATCCAGATGAATACCCCTTCAGCGAGGGGGACATCGTCTCCACCAAGGGCTTGCGGATCGACGCCGAAGACTACGAACAGCATTTCGAAGAGATCCATGTGGAGCATTCCAACGCCCTGCAGGCGGTCCATAAGGGATACGGATCCTACTTTGTGGGACCGCTGGCCCGCTTTAATTTAAACTTTGACAAATTACCGGATGAATTAAAACAACTCTCGCGACAAATCGGCATCGACGGCTTTTGCAGCAACCCCTTTAAAAGCATCCTGGTGCGTATGGTGGAAACCGCCTATGCCTTCGGGGAAGCTCTGCGCATTATCCAAAACTACCAGGAGCCCCCAAAGCCCCATTTGCCCCTGACCTTTAAGGCCGGATCGGGAGCCGCTGCCACGGAGGCCCCGCGGGGTCTTCTGTGGCATCGTTACCATGTGAACGGAGAGGGGCTGATTGAAAAAGCGGTGATTGTGCCCCCCACCTCCCAAAACCAAAAAACCATCGAAGAGGACCTGGCGGCATTTGTGGCGCCGCGCACCCGCCTGCCCGAGGATCAATTGACCTGGCAGTGTGAGCAGGCGATTCGCAACTACGATCCCTGCATTTCCTGCGCCACCCACTTCCTGAATTTAAAACTGGAACGCACCCGCGACGACGAAGGAGCGGGATCGTGAGTCTGGGGCTGATAGGGGTTGGGAACCCCTGGCGCAGCGATGATCGCCTGGGGCTTCTCGTCTCCCATCAATTGCAGGACATGATTGCAGCAACCACCGCAATAGAGGCGGTGGTTTATGCCAATCAGGGGGATATCACCTCCCTGTTGGATGCTCTGTCACGGCATGAATCGATGATTATCGTGGACGCCATGGCCTCCCGCACCCTGGAGCCGGGACAAATCCTGCGCATCGACGTGAGCCAGACCCCACTGCCCACGGAGCTGAATGCCGCCTCAAGTCATATGGTCAGTGTGTCGCAGGCAATCGAACTGGCGCGGGCCCTGGGTCAGCTGCCCTGCCAGCTGATTGTTTACACCATGGAGGGCGCGCGTTTTGAAATGGGAGAAGAACTTTCTCCCTCCGTGCAGAAAAACCTCCCCCTTTTGATCGATAAGGTTTATGAGGAAATGACTCTTCTTGCGAAAGGACCCAAACATCATGCATGAGATGAGCCTGATCCGCGACATCATGGAAAAGATCCACGGCATTGCCAGCCGGGAAAATGCCCCCCGGGTGGAAAAGGTTACCATCACCATCGGCGCGATGGCCCATATTTCCGCCGACCATTTTAAGGAGCATTTCTACGAGGCGGCGATGGGGGGACCAGCGGAATCCGCCGCATTGGAGGTTATTGAAGACAGTGACATCCACAACCCCCTGGCCCAGGAGATTATCCTGAATAGTGTGGTGGTGGCGACCGCAGCGCCATGAGCGAAAACACGATGCAGCACCGCGTGCGGGTCATAGCCCGTGGCATCGTGCAGGGGGTTGGCTTTCGTCCCCTGGTCCATCGCATTGCCTCCCGTGCAGGTCTCTCGGG
>JAKQGS010000466.1 GCA_029556045.1 Pseudomonadota bacterium
ATGCCCGCCTAACAAACTAGGCCAAGGTCGAAAATTGTCCTGAAGGCACTGCCGGCGTCAAGTATCGTTGGAATCTTTTATGAATCACCCTCGGTAAACATCGAGGGCGCCATTAGGTAAAGTTCATGAATAAGGTGGGTTCAAGATAGTTCTTTTCACTGGTCATACTGCCGCTAGTATCCACGGCAAAAAGAATATCAATGGGCCCCTTTTCGGCGCCATCGAAGGATTCGACGGTTTTACCGGCTGCGGTCGCCTCAGTCGCGATCTCCGTAAAAGGCCGATCCGGTAAACCATCGCCATTGCTGTCCTGACCAGCTCCCTCACCCTCTCCGGCGGTCTGCTGACCAGCCTGAGCCGCCTTGCTACCGCCACCACCGGAGAACGTTGAGTTTTCACACCCTACCAGTACGGCCATCAATGTGAGGGAAATTAGGAGCATTGTTTTCATGAATCAACCTTTCCGAAATTGGGTCGCTGATACTAGCTTTTCGGTGGAGTTCTTCCCTGACTTTAGCAAAAGCAATAAAACACATTATTATCCAATAATATCAACTTACAACGCTCCTCAAATTCTCCGAATTTAGGTAAAAATCAGGACATGATTTTGCCAATATATTCCGCACAATTTTTCCTGAAATTGCGGTCACCATATTGCATTGCTCGTGTGTTGAAGGAACTCTAACCTGCTAGCGAGAGTTCGGAGCGGTCACTGCGCTTTCTTTCGATTGAGAATCAATATCGCTTTTTGATCCGGATGGATTCGTGGTGGTTGTGGTTTGATTCGGCGATGGTTTAACCGCAACTGGAGTGTCCTTCGGTTTGCAGGTCTGCGCAAATTGCGAAATGTCCTCTTTATTGAGAAAGTCTCCATAATAGTAGAGCATCGCGCCGAGAGAGTCAGGACAGCGGCACCATCCCTGGCGGTTGGTGTCATCAAAAACATCGGTTCCACCTTTTACGTGACATTGCCGCGCCAGTAGGAAGTAGCGTAACCGCAGTTTGCCAAGAGCTTTGATGTCCGATTCCTTTTTCAAATCAAACTGAAAGTTAAATGCAGACTCCATGCCTGGGACGGTAAAAACACACCGATCGCTCTGCACATCCGCAGATGAAGGTTGCCGCCCCAGAAGGTCCTGCAGGCTTGTACAAAGCAGCAGGGGATACGCCGCAGCCAGACTTTTGGTACAAAACATGTCCCAACGATGTTTCTGCCCCGCCTGCGGCTTGACCTCACAATCGTAAAACTCCGGATCCACTTTGCTATCATAGACTTCCAGGATTTCCCAGTCTGAGACCAGGGGAACTCCCTCCAAATCAAACAGCAATTCCGATGGACCAGAGACTGCAGGTGTAACTGGGGTGTTAGTGGTGGGGGTAGTGGGGGCCGGAGTTGCAGTGGGGTAACTGAGTTCCACATCCTTATGCAACTCAAATCCGCTAGGACTGAGTATGCGCATCGCTTTGCCCTTAAAGGTCGCTTTCATGTCTTCGCTGGGGGTAACCATCAGATGCATCCCGGTGCCATCGTGTAATACATTGCGCTCCATATGGGCCATGGGTTTGGGAGTATCCTCTCGCAGACTGGACAATGTGGATGGCTTGCAGGCGGATACGCCCAATACCAAAGAAATAGTGAGATGCCGTTTATTTAGTTGCATTGGAACACCACCCTTGGACTCGCACTCTCCGACTGTCCTCGGACGACTTCAACGTCACCGGCACAGTTTTTTTGGCGCCATTCAAACGCCACCCGAAAGACCAATTTCGCCCACTCAATTTTGTGAACATATGATTTTCGGTGAAACTGCCCCGCGATTTTTGAACCGTCTTTTTTCAGTGTCACTTTGATATTGGTAAACTCCGCCATTTTTGATGAATCGAGTTTGAGGCTCAGATTGCCATTTTTTTGCTGCTGCAAACGCCAGGTCACATCCGGCAACTCAAGGGTTGGTGTGGCCTGAATCACACCGGTGGCTACCGGTTCTCCTTTGACAAGCCCATCCTCCACCCAGTCTTTAAAGGTCTTCTTTTCTCCAGCCGTCAGCTGCTTGTCCTCCAACACTGATGCGGGAGGCATGGGCCTATCGATCGAATTAATGCGCTCCAAAATCACCTCATTAGCCAGCGCAACGTTATCGTAGGTATTAAATGCAGTGTTACCCGTCCCTCCAGGCATATGGCACGCGAGACATTTAGACTCAACGATCGACTTGATGTGGCTCTCGTAGGTGATGCCGCTATTGCCGACTCCAGCTCCTGGCAAAGACTCGCGCTCGGGAGTAGTTTGTACAGTGTCACTGCCGAGAGGAGGCGGTGTTGCCTCTTCGCGCTGGATACCGGTACCACTCCCCGTAACAACGGGTGCTGCGATTTCCTCATCAGGTTTAAGCACTTTGGTACTGGCGGAACCTGCCTCAACGTCAGCTCCACTACCTTCTGATGCCGTGCCTAAGCTCTCGGAGGATTTCTCTGCCCCCACCTCCGGCGTTTTGACCTCCGTCTCATCCCCCAGCTCACCCGTTTCACTATTTTCAGCGACACCACCATCGACATCCTCGCCTTCCACCGGCTCCAGCTTTTTGTCCCCTAATCCTTCGTCTCCGCCCCCATTTTCACCTCCCGCTTCACCGCCGCCGGATTCACCGCCGTCCTCAAAAAAGTCATCCAAAGGATCCTTCTTTTCCTCCCCACCTGCACCGGTGCCGCTCTGACCTCCGGACGCTGTTTGATCGCCTCCTGTCGCACAATGAGGCTGTTGGGGATTGGTACGGCAGGGATAAATGGCCCCGGTCCCTTTGTTGGACTGACGGGTGCAATCCAACAAAAACGGCAAACATGGCAGGATCATGATCAGGTATCGAACAAGAGACATGGAACAGGCCTTTCTTGGACAAAGCCGACAACGAGCTTTCGGATATGTTTTGAAAAGCTTAAGAAAAACCGACCTATTTATTGGGACTTCAAAGTGAAAACAAAGCCTTAGGGAGTTTTCCCTAAAAATTATCTCCCACCTGCCGATGACTCAATCAGGGTTATTGGACAGAGTTCGAGTCAAAAAGGGATGGCGTGTTAATGATGATGCGGCGATTCATAGCGATTGGGATCAGTCTTATGGGACTGGGTATTTCCACGTCTGGTGTTGTTGGATGCAAGAAGATGTTTAAAACTCCCACAACCGAGTCCGCACCACAACAATACTTCCGCAATTCCCGCCGCAGCCATGCCACCGCAAATGATCGTCGCGGCATCGCCCGCGTCAAACGCCTTGATACCGATAAGGTTTGCACGGGATTTTTTTTAAAAAGTTCCACCACAAAAACTTTTTTAGCGACGGCCAAACACTGCCTTTACTCACTTCCCGACGGTTCCAGCGCATCCGATGCCACCACCCGCAACCCGCAGTTTTGGGACATCGATCGCTGGTGCAGCAGGGGGGGGACCGCCGAAGATGTGGAGACCGGAGCCACCGGTGGATGCA
>JAKQGS010000469.1 GCA_029556045.1 Pseudomonadota bacterium
AAAGCGCCTCCAATGGTGACGCCCGATTTGATATTGCCCGCCACTGCCACGGAGGTATCAGCCGCTTTAAACGCAGGACCAACCACCACGCAGCCGGCTTCGCCATCGGCGGAACAGTTGCTGTGGGATTCAGCCATGGCACTACCGGGTACGCCAGCAACCGCATTGCCACTCACGACTTTCGCCGCAAGGCCCGTTGTTAATGCTGCCGTATAAGTGGCTGTCGCCACACAACCCGTGCCACCATCGGCTGCACAGTTACTATGCGATTCAATGACAGCATAACCGCTAAACTCCGTGCCACCCGCACCATAGTTAGTGCCTATGGCAACATTCGCTTGCGCCGGCACTGCCAATGTACCGGTAGAGCCCGTGCCGCTCACACCGTAATTCACGCCGGATTCAACATCAGTGACCGCAGGCAGGGTCACATTACCCGCAACTCCCGCCACTGTCTGGCCGGAAAGAACCTTATCGCCAAGGCCGGTGGTCAAAGCTGCCGTATAAGTCGCCGTAGCCACACAGCCTGTGCCACCATCCGCGGCGCAATTGCTGTGGGACTCCAGAGTGGCACTACCGCCCACGCCTGCTATCGTCACACCGGATTTAACATCCGCTCCGGTGAAGTTTGATAATTTTGCCGCTTTGTAAGTGGTGCCATCCACAAGGCAAGATCCACCACCATCCGCGATACAAGCAGGGCCATAGGTCCCTAAAGCGCCTCCAATGGTGACGCCCGATTTGATATTGCCCGCCACTGCCACGGAGGTATCAGCCGCTTTAAACGCAGGACCAACCACCACGCAGCCGGCTTCGCCATCAGCGGCGCAGTTGCTGTGGGATTCAGCGGTGGCACTACCGGGTACGCCAGCAACCGTGTTGCCACTCACGACTTTCGCCGCAAGGCCCGTGGTCAAAGCTGCTGTGTAAGTGGCGGTGGCCACACATCCTGTACCGCCATCCGCAACGCAGTTGCTGTGGGACTCCAGAGTGGCACTACCGCCCACGCCGGCAATCGTAACACCGGATTTTAAATCAGCGGCTGAAAAATTCGAAAGTTTGGCGGCTTTAAAACTATTTCCGTCCACGAGACAATTACCGTCGCCGTCATTGGTGCAAACCGTCGGAGAACCAATTAAGCTCCCACTCACACCCGCGACAGCAACACCCGAACGAATATCGGTAGCACTAAAATTAGATAGTTTTGCTGCTTTGTACTCGGAACCAGAAACCACACAATCACTCTCACCGTCTGCTGCACATACCGCAGGCATCACAGGTATAACAAGGGTACCTTCGGCTAAGGTGCCGTTGCAAAGAGTGATTTCAATCCCGGCTTGAACTTTACTTAATTCAGGATCCACGCAATTAGGATCCGCGAGTTTCGCGGCACTGGCCGTGGTATCATCCACCACGTTATCGGGACTTGGGGTTTCATCCTCACCGTCAGTAATATTATCCTCACCGGGATTCTCATCGCCTGGATTCTCAGTCGGAGTCACGGCTTTGGTCTTAACCTTCAGGTTAGAATTACAAGCGCTAACCGTAAAAGCGATCAGAACCAAGATATTAAGCCGTGTGAGTACCCAAGAGGTCATGCCCCCCCCCGCTGACAAGGATGGAAAATGTAAATCGAACCCCATGACCCCGTCTCCTATGTTGCTTCAGTGGGACCATTCGGCAATATCGGGTCAAAGCTTTAGGTGAATTTGGGCAATTCCTTGATAAATCCCCTTAATACAGAGGGTTGAGGACTGATGTGTAGGGTATTCAACGCCCTTTCCCCCAATAGCTATCCCCTCTTTAGGCGGTCGATTTTATCGAAACTTCCCTCTCGAACTCCGGTAATTCCCCATCTCAGGGCCTATGCAATACCTCACTGTCCCAGTTAATGAGCATTTCCCCCTGTTGTCTAAGGCATTTGGCAATAGGAATACCAGGCATCCCTGTCATACAAGGTGCAAGGTAATCTGTAACTGGTTAGCGATCCACATATATTTATCCCCCGCCTGACGTTCTAACCTGTCTCCACCGAATCCAATTTTAATGAGGGGGCGACAAATGACCGGTGGTAAAAGCGAATCCAATATTTCCTGGGCACGACTTATCGCAGCCTACAGGGCGTCGGGACAGTCCAAAGTAGTATTTTGCCAGGAGCGGGGAATAAAAGTTCACCAACTTGCCTACTATATTAAGATTCAGAATAAGCGTGTACCCCCAAAAAATAATGCTTTCGCTCGAGTCGCAGTCTCAAAATCAGAGTATTCCACCGCTTCTGAAAAACCTATGGCTCGGTTAAAACTCAGTGATGGAACGACAATAGACTTCACACTTGATGCCGACCCAGTTTGGGCGGCTCGATTGATTTCCCATTTGGGTCGGCAGATATGAAGTCAGTCCATGGATTCGATGCGGTGTTTTTGCATAAGAAACCTATCGATGGTAGAAAGCAGATCAATGGATTAGCAATCATGGTCCAGACTTCGATGGATCTTGATCCATTTAGCAATGCCATTTTTGTATTTATCACACGCCGCCGCGACACCATTAAACTCCTTTATTGGAACCAAAGCGGCTTTGCTCTGTGGGTTTACCGATTGGAAAAAGAAAAATTTCGATGGCCAAACCGCATGGAAGATGAAGTGATCGAGCTTTCATCCCAACAGCTTTCATGGTTAATCGAAGGATATGACATCATGCGAATGAGACCCCATGAAAAACTGATTTTTTCATCAGTTTCCTGAAGACATCATGCCGTGTTTTTGCTAGGTTTTCCGAATGGAGAATCATGGAGCTACAACACTTTCGTATCAGGAACTTTTGCTTGAGAACCTGCGCCTTAAAGGTCAAGTTAAAGTCCTATCAGAAGATGTCAACTACCTCGAGGAACTGGTCCGCCATTTAAAGCGGCAAAAATTTGGCTCATCAAGTGAAATCGTCCCCAGTGGACAAGGTACTTTATTCAACGAGGCTGAAATCATTGTTGAAGAGTCCGAACGGGATCAAAAAGCAAAACCTTCAAAAATCAGAAAAAAGTGTAAGGCAATGAAGCCCCATTGTTTAAATACCCCCTATTGCCTAAACCGCCATAATTCACCCCCTTTACCCCTTAACTCCGACTCATGACCAGAGACTTTCAGCCAGCTGGTTTGCAACGATAGCGGTCACTGGAACTCTTCCCAGGATTATCATGGATTTTGATCGTGAGGATCCAAGACCTTTCCTATTGTTATAGGTAAGTTATGATCTCTTCATCAGTAAGCGCGGGGAGTACGAAGTCAAACGACTCCTGCGTGTAACGGGGTGGAGCGCGCGGCGGAGGTTCGTACGCTATATTAAGATGCTTGAGGTAACGCCGGATGGAAAACCCGTCGGTGACAGAGCAAATGGCCCGCATCAAACCACCGCAGTCCGGGCACCGGGTGACGTCGATTTTAAAGACGCGGGCCAGCATTTTTGACCACGTGAGGTTTTTAAAGGATTTTTCGCCATCGTCGCCAAACTGGAACCCCTTTTTGACCTCGGGCTTCAGGGTGATGGCCTTGCGGTATGGGCTATTGGGGGCAAATACCCCTCTCCAGCGGACGAGGTGAGAGCGCGGCGGGGGAATTAAGGCCGCGAGTTTTTCAATGAACTCGCCGGGAGTAAACAGCAGGTGCGTGGTGCCATCGACCCACTGGGATTTTAGACGGAGTTTTACCTTACCATCATCGGTGACCTCTAGTCGTTCATTGGACAGCGGCCCCCGGGCGATGTATTCGATGAGTTTTGCCAGGCGATCTCTTTGATGGGTGTTGACGCTGGTATTGGCATGGAGACTGAAACCGTGGATGCTGTAACAGCGGGAGCCTTTGGCCAGCGGGATTTCCTCAAGATACCCAAACCCCGAACCAATGCGGGTTACATATTTGCCCGCATTAGGACCGAAGGCGATTTTGCCGGCGATTGAGCTTTGGGTTGCCAGGATCAAGGCTTCGCTCGTTTGAAAGAGTTCGTCCATCGTTGGGTTCGTGACAACCTCCCCATCCTTGTCGAGGTAGCCCTTCTTTTGTAGGTACCTCATGACCTTGAGCGCGATGCGCTCAACCGTGGCAGCCACCTCTTGCTCGGTGATGGGGTCGATGTTGCGGAACCGGACTTGTCCTGCGACCCGGGTATAAACCCCGTCCGGACATAGAATATGCAGGTGGGGGTTCAGGTTGAGAGCAGATCCCCAACGCTGAGTAAAGGCGATGCTGCCGGGGGTGGGATCGTTGATGCCGGCGGCCTCGGCCTTGTCCTCGTAAAATCGATGAACTTCGGCGAGGACTAGGTTTTGGATCTTGGCAAAGAGTTTTTTGTTGGTATTGAGCCAGTAACGAAGCGGGATGGGAAAACTCACCACAAACTGCCGGTAAGGCACCAGCGGCAGGACATGCTCCACCAGATGAGCTGCGGCTTCCGCCATGCGCCGGGCGCAGCAGGAGGGGCAAAACCCGCGCTTTTTGCAAGAAAACGCCACAATATGTTCTGTCTGGCAGTCCCCGCATTGCAGGCGCAGGAAGCCGTGGGCCAGGATGCCACAGCGCAGGTAAGCCTCGAACTCCGCCCGCACATAGTCTGGCAACGGACGATTCTCGGCTTGCCGTTCCACAATGAAGGTACTCAGGTGATCTTGCAGGATTTGGTAACAGGGGGTGAGTTCGGGACGGCGGCGAACGTATCGAGGAGTTGTGCATGGCGCAGCAGACATTCCCCGGTGCTAACACCCAAGCCTGGGGGTGGAGGAAGCGACATCAGTGACACCAGGGTGATGACGGGGAGTGACGGGTTTTAGGTCGCTGAGGGACGTGTGTCACTATGTCAATATTGCGTTGGGGATCTGCCGAAGGCTGCGTGATCGTTAAGCGGTATAGCGGCGCACCATTGCATCATGTCCACGGGTTGTCTATGCAAGATCGTCAGTTTCTCCCGGTGAGGAAGTCTTGGCGACTCCGATGGAATAGACCTCCTATAGATATAAGCAGAAATGACAGCAACCGGATTCATAAAGCCTTACGCATAATTCTTGATTTGGTAGGGTTTTTAAGTATACTTTTTTCAAATACCCCCCCCCCTCTTTCCTAAACCTTCACCCCATTTTTCCTCCCAGAACTGCCCCATGAGAGATAAACATCGAATAAAGCCTCCTTCGGTCCGGCCATTTGGCATTATTTTTCAATTATTTCTTCGAGATAGAAGCAAACCCGACAACAAGAATCCATAGCCGCTGGTTAATCCAAGTGAATAACCGGCTCATGTTCATCGGCTTGAGGCTGGTCGAATTCAAACGACTCCTGTGTCCAACGGGGCGGCGCTCGGGGCGGTGGATCGTACGCTTTATTATGATGCTGGAGGTAACGCCGTATGGAGAACGGATCTTTTACCGAACAGAGGGCTCGCATCGCGCCACCGCAGTCCGAGCAGACCATAACGTCGATCTTAAAGACGCGGGCCAGCATTTTCGACCACGTTCACCTCGTCATCTCGAGCTTATCGAGAGATCTTTCGGCTTCGCCTCAAGATGACGTTGTTTTGGGTGATCTCCTTGCGGTAGGGGCTGTTGGGAGCAAATACCCCACCCCAGCGCACAAGGTGAGAACGCGGCGGGGGTATTAAAGCGGAGAGTTTTTCAATGAATTCCGTCGGACTAAACAGCAGGTGTGTGGTGCCATCGGCCCACTCCGTCTTAAGCCGAAGTTTCACTTTGCCGTCGTCGGTGATCTCCAAACGCTCGTTGGAAAGCGGCCCCCGGGCAATGTATTCAATCAGTTTGGCCAGACGATCCCTTTGCAAAGTGGCCACGGCGGTATTGGCGTGGAGGGAAAACCCGTGGATGCTGTAACAGCGAGACCCCTTGGCCAATGGGACTTCCTCCCAATACCCAAACCCCGAGCCGATGCGGGTCACATATTTTCCTGCATTAGGACCAAACGCGATCTTGCCGGCAATGGAGCAGGAAATGGCGAGGCTGAGGGGTTCACTATCTTGGAAGAGTTCGTCCACCAGAGGATTTGCAACGATGTCTCCTTCCTTGCCGAGGTATCCTTTCTTTTGCAAATACCCCATCACCCTCAAGGCGACGCGTTCCACCAAGGTGGCAACCTCCCGATCGGTGATAGGATCGATATTGCGGAACCGGGCCAACCCCCTGACTCTGGTATAAACCCCATCGGGACAAAGGATGTGGAGGTGGGGGTTCAGATTGAGTGCCGATCCCCAACGTTGGGTGAAGGCAATGCTGCCGGGGGTCGAATCTTTCATTCCGAGTCCTGCTCCTTTCTCCCGGTAATACCGATGCAGCTCCGTGATGACAAGGCTGTGAACCTTGCTAAAGAGTTTTCTATTGGTCTGCAGCCAATAGCGCAGTGGAATGGGAAAACTCACCACAAACTGCCGGTAAGGAACTCTCGGCAGGACATGCTCCTTCAGATGAGCCGCAGCTTCGGCCATACGTTTGCCGCAGCATGAGGGGCAAAAACCGCGTTTTTTGCAGGAAAATGCCACCAAATGCTCTTTTTTACAGTCTGCGCATTGCAGCCGCAGAAATCCGTGAGCCAGGATGCCACAGCGCAGATAGGCCTCAAACTCCGCCACCACATAATCCGGCAGAGGCCTGTTCTCAGCCTGCCGTTCAGCAATGAACGTATTAAGATGCCCTTGCAGGATCTGATAGCAGGGGGTGAGCTCGGGACGCCGGCGAACATATGAGGGAGTTGTACAGGGTTGGGCTGATGACATGCCCTGGAACTAACACCCCTGACCGTGGGGATTAGAAGCGACATCATCATTGCTGTTGGTGATGACGGGGAATGACCCGGCAATTGTCGCTTGAGGACATGCGATAATCACTCGTGTCGTTCACAAACACCACCCCAATGTGCTCCGGTTTTTCGTGGGAATGCCATCTTGTGCGGGAGGCAAATGCCAAAGTCCTTGCCCGTTGGCGCCTGAGCTGACCCATCCAGTGGCACGCTTGATTCCGTGAAACCGGGAATTAGCAATGGCTTCCGGCTGTGATGCACATCATCTTGGCGTATCGTGTAAGCAACCACTGAGAAGTCATCGACAAATTTGTAGGTTCCTTTTTGTGTTGCTGAGGAGAACTCAGTGATGACCTTGAGAGTGCTCCCGTCAAATGTCGTGACGCAAGGAATATCCCAGTGGAATTCGCTTCGTAACTCCCGCTTCGCGTCACCGCGGTGAAGACGTAGAAATCCTTGCGCAGCGGCAAGCGGTATATGTAGACGCTAAACGACGACGGCCTGAAAGATGGAGTAGTAAAACGCGTAGTTGGAATCACATCGGAGAAGTTTTTTGAAAAAGAAATTGAAGTCAAGTAAGAGAATGGCAGCGTAGCTCTACGCGGCAACTATCCTGAAAATTTCCGTTTAGGGGCATTTAAAAACTGGGCTTAAATGACTTTTAACCATTCGCGAAGGGAGTGTAACAAATTTTGTGTAACCAGACCTTTACCAAGGGTAGACTTTAAGTCTAACTCTATGGAAGGAGCTGGAAGTGGAACAAGAAAACACCCCATCGCAAGTACCTGACTTTGATCTTAGCAAGGTCCAGGAAAAGTTAAAAGGCATCAAGACCCTTGCGGATCTGACGGGGCCTGGGGGAGCAATCCAGGAGTTAATGAAGCAGGCGGTGGAGCGGATTCTCAAAGGAGAGCAG
>JAKQGS010000474.1 GCA_029556045.1 Pseudomonadota bacterium
TCGCCCACGCTGGTTACGGCCGCGACCGGTGTTGTATGGTGTGGCCCTGGTGGTTTTGATGACGGCACTGATCGTTATTGTTACGGGAAGGGAGGCCGTCGCGCTGACCATCGTGCGGCAACCGGGAGCAGCCTACAGCCAGATGCCGGACGGCAAGTTGGCTAATCTGTTCCAAGTGCGATTGGTCAATCGGCGGGATGAAGCTGTCCCCCTTAATTTCTCCGTGCTAAACCAGGCGGCGGTGGGGCTCACCTGTAGCTCCTGCTCCGAGCCGCTGCAACCATTTGAAGAACGGCGATTACTGCTGGTGGTGTCGTTTGTCGCGCAGGAATTCCGCGGTGACCGTGTGGAGATACAGCTGGACGCGACCGGAACCGAGTACAGTATTCCTATTCTCCATCCCTGACCCAACAATCATTTGGGTCCTTTTTTGTCCGCCTACTCAACGCATGAACGGCGACGAATCAAACAAGGCCTTATTATATACGCCGTTATGACGTAATAACAAAGATATTATAAGATTTAAAATTATATAAACATTTTATATAAAGCGTGTTAGAAGGGCAGGCATTCCCGGTGTTCAGTCTTTCATCGGGAGCATCAGCGTCTTGAGGCCCTGTCACCCTTCATTCACGGGAGAAATATTTATGAAGTCCACATCCAAACCGTTCTACCATCATGTCCTTTCGTTGGTTGTATCATTGGCAACCTGCTCAGCCGGCACGGCATTGGCTGACCGCATCGATACCGGGTCGCCAAGCCGCACCCGCGGCAGCACCAATTATGAAGCGATACGGAAGAACGATGATGGCAGCGTCAGCATCATCAAACCAAAGTACCGGGCGCCGAACGGCCAAAACCTGCGTCTGATGGCGACGGGATCCAGCCTCGATGGCGTGTGTAAACTGTATGGATTTGTTTCTTATGTACGGAATAGCCTGCTGTCCCATGACGACAGCAATTCCGTTGGGGTTAAAATCAATGCCAGCGGCCGGTTTGGCGGCTACCTCGATAATCGCACGGAAGTGGGCCACCTCATTGATTCACTCGCTTGTTCCACCGGTAGTGAGCCGGGCGGAAACCCTGGTGCACGAACCATCCGTAACGACGACGGCAGCGTCAGCATCATGGCTCCGACCTTTCGGCTCAACGGCACCTCCTATCGCCTCATGAGCAATGGCTCCAGCATGGACGGTATTTGTCGCCTGTTTGGTCTCCCTGGTTATGTACCAAACTCCGCCATCACCCATGATGACAATCAAACTGTGGGAGTCCTGATTAACAGCGCCAGTCAGTTTGCAGGGTACCGCTACAGTGGCACGGAAGCGGGCCTCCAGATCGATGCTATGTCGTGCTTTTCCGACGAGCGCCATAGCGCCAGCGATCGGGCTCGGCGCATCCGGCAAAACGACGACGGTAGCGTCAGCATTCAAGGACCGATGTTTCGCATCAACGGTAAAGACATGCCGATTATGGAAGAAGGCTCAGACCTGAATGGTGTGTGTCGCCTCTACGGGTTTGAAGAATTTATTCCGGAAAGCCTGGAATCGGTGGATGACAACACCGCCATCGGTGTGGGGATCAACAGGAACGGCACATTTGCCACGTATGTGAACAGTGGCTTTGAGGCGGGTCACCAAATTCGTTCCATGATGTGTATCTAATCTCGACTGACACCTCTTTAAAATGCCCCGGTTGCGTTCTGCGGCCGGGGCACTTCTATTCCTTTCGCCAACCTAGTCTGCCTGGCTCTGTTATTTCGCTTTCGTAAGACCGACATCAATATGGAATCAGTGTGGTTATGCTCCCGCAATGACATCATTGCGAACCTATCCGTATTGGCCGCAGCCGTGGGGGCGCCGAAGTAATGTCACTTATCTGAGAACTGATGACGTTGGATGACATGGAACATGTCACTTGCCCCAGTGTTTGTTGGTGAATTATGTGGTGGAGGATAGCAGGCAAGAAAGGTGGCGTAAGGGATTACCTAGGTGGAAACAGTTCAACTTATGATGACGTCGACACTTTGATTCGCCGTATGACATCTTAACGGACAGTAATTATTGAACTTATTGTGTTGTTTTAAAGTATTTAATGGAAAAGTCGTTAAATATCATACATGATAACATATGGAATGAAAGGCTATGCAATGCGAGGGTGAGAGGATGGCAAGAAGAACTGAATCATATCAGAGTACCACGGCAATAAAACTGCGAGATCCAGAATATGCCGATGCTTACTTGAAAGCAGCGATTTACAACCATGGGACACCTTTCAAGGAAGCCTTGGCGGATATGATTGATCGATTCGGGCATGCAGAATTCGCCGCAATGATCGGGATGAGTCCGCCAAACGTGACGCGAATGGTTAAAAGATTGATGGAAGATGCTGATATCAAACATGAAACCCTTGAGCGTCTGCTCTCAGGTTTCGGTCTTACCTTGAAAATAGATACAGAAGTTTCTGAAACAAAAAGGAAGGCCAGGCGTGCTTAAGTGATTGAATCCGTCCCGATCAATTGTGGATCAATGCCAGCTTCAACTTAACAGCGCGGGGCTCGCCAGGCTTGTATCCGCCGCGCTAGTCAAATACCGACGCTACGAGATTCTGGCGTCGCATTTTGAACCGTGAGGGCGATCAAGATGGCGTGGACTCTTCGAGGGCAAATGCGAGGACTATGTAAAAAAGGATCGTCACCCCGAGGGAGCTGAGGGCGGCCACCACCATCAGGGCACGCACCACACCTACCTCCATGCCGAGACGGCGGGCCAGGCGCAGGCAAACTCCCGCGAGTTTTTTCTCCTCGGCTTCCATGACCCGGTCTTCCCGCGGCAGACAAACCGCCAAGATGATATAAGCCAGAAAACCGACACCACAAAGCATGGCGATGATCCATAGGAGGCGGACAAACGTCACCTCCATGTTCATGGCTTTGGCCAAACCTTTGGCCACACCAGCGACCATGCCGTCTTTGGAGCGAACCCAGCGGTGAGTGGTGATGAGTCGGGTGGTTTCCATGAGACGGATTTCCTTTTTTACTTGAGTTGAAGGCGGCAACAGCTGAGTTCAATTTCCCGGGACACCGGATTGAAGGTCACCGACTCCGATAGCTCGTAATACAGGCTGCGGCCCTTGCGAATCGGATGAACCAGACCCTCACGCCGTAAAGAGGCCAGGTGATGGGATACCAGGCTTTGTTCCAGGGCCAGTTTTTCCACCAGAGCGGTGACGTTTTGCGGACCATTAAAAAGGGTTTCAATGATCCGCAGGCGGTTTTCATCCGCCAACAGACGGAACCAACGAACCCGATTTGTGGTTGTTTTTGCGTCCATGGTGGCCCAACCTGCTCATCTTGCAATGATAATCATAGAAAAAACGTCAATATGGCTGCGGCAGATGGTAGCAGAATTTTTTATCTTTATGAATGGGCCATTTCTATCATTCTAGGTATTCCTCCCCGAATGGCGATGAAAGGTTAGGAGCTGGATGTGGTTTTGATGGATTTTTAAACCATCTTTGAAGACTTTTTATACGATGCCTGAGCTGTTTCAAATGGCTAAAACAGTAATATTTACGGCTATATATCTGAACCAATACTGAATCCCCAGCTTCGTAGATGATCTTTTTAAGTATATTTTATTAAAAAACGATAGGTTTTTATAAATTGCATGATATTCCCCCCGTACCTAAAAGCTGCCGGTTTGGCAGCCCCAACAAACTCTGTGAGGAGATACCGATATGAAAAAGTTTTTGATGGTCTTGGCATTGATGGCGTCACCCGTAATGGCTCAAGACAGCATTTGTTACGAATTATCGTCGGATGGGCAGACATGGAGCCGAACCGCCGAGTTGCTTTGTGTGGCCACCACCAAAAATGAAGAAACCGGCAAGTACGATCTGACATTGGCCATTGATGACCTGGGGCAAAAGCAGGTGGTCGCCACCTTTTCCCTCGATATGATCAGACGCCTGCGCTGCATTGACTGCAATGGCGACGTTTTCGGATTGAAAAATCCTTCCAACAGTGTTTTCAACAGCTTGAAAATCACGTTTAATGGCCGCCGTGAGCTGGTGGATGGTAGCGGCGTAGAAGCTGGGACCGTGAAAATTGGCAAGAACAAGTTCTTCTATCGTTCGGCGCAGTAATTTTGCATCCCAATACCAGGTAACCACTCGGGAGGATTTCGCAGGAAATCCTCCCGTCGTTTTATGGGCGGGGCGTTTGTTTTCGTTGGTTTCTTACGAGATACGATTTGGTGAACAGGGCGCATTGTCCATCTTTTACAGTGACAATTATATGAACAGCCGCTAATATCTTTGCAGCAAATCGCGTTTAAAAATTAGTTTTATGAGATGGCTTTGTATACCTTTCTGACAGGGAGTGTCGCATGGATCAGACAACCGTCGTTGCGCGTGGTGAAGGCTCCGTTGATCTTGGTCTATTAACGGATGCCAAGTATGACTTTGCCGGCACCTGTGCGCGGCACCACGTGGATCTGCGACCCTTGACCGTGGAAACCCTCCAGCTGAATATCACCAAGTTGTGCAATCAGGCCTGCGTGCATTGCCACGTGGACGCCTCGCCCCGTCGCCGCGAGATGATGGGGGATGAGACCCTGCAGCAGTGCCTCGATGTTCTGGCCCAAAACACCGGCATCAAAAATCTGGATATCACCGGGGGAGCCCCTGAGCTTCATCCCCGCTTTCGGGATCTGGTGACAGAGGCCCGTCGCCTGGGGCGGCATGTCTTGGTGCGGCACAATCTGACGGTATCGCAGGATTCTCATCCCATCACCAAGGAATCCATGGCGTGGGTGCACGATTTTTTTCAGGAGCAACGGGTGGAGGTGGTTTCGTCGCTGCCCTATTATCAGGAGTATTTTACCGACAAACAGCGGGGTAGCGGCGTGTTCCGCAAGAGTATGGATGCCCTGCGGTCCCTCAATGCGCGGGGCTATGGCAAAGAAGGCACGGGACTTCTGCTGAATCTGGTGTACAACCCCGCCGGAGCATTTTTGCCGGCCCCTCAGGAGGCGCTTGAGGCGGATTATAAGAGGGAGTTGAAAACCCGCTTTGACGTGGAATTTAATCATTTGTTTGCTCTGACCAACATGCCCATCCATCGATTCAAGGCGCAGCTTGTGCGCAGCAAGGGTTATGAAGATTATATGGAAAAATTGGTCTCCGCCTATAATCCGGTGGCTGCTGGCGGCGTGATGTGCCGGTCCATCATCAGCGTCAGCCATGACGGGTATCTCTTTGATTGTGATTTTAACCAGATGCTGAAGATGAAAATCGGTGGCTCTCAGCCGTCGACGATTCATGATTTTGACATCGGGCGGTTATTGCAACGTGAGATCGTTATGGCGGATCATTGTTTTGGTTGCACAGCCGGGGCGGGCAGCAGCTGTGGTGGCAATACGGTAGCCTGAGAAAGGGTGACAATCATGAATTACTACGAGTCCAAAGACCTGAAAAAATTTGCGGATGTGGGGCAGTTTGCACCGCATCTGATGGAGAAGTTTTTTGCCTACTACAATGCCGCCGTGGGAGCCGATGGGGCGTTAACACGCCGGGAAAAAGCCTTGATCGCACTGGCGGTAGCTCATGCCAAAAAGTGCCCCTACTGCATCGATGCCTATACCACCACATGTCTGGAAAACGGCTCCAATCCCGAGCAGATGACGGAAGCCATACACGTGGCAGCTGCCCTGGAAGCGGGCATCACCCTGGTGCACGGCGTGCAGATGCATAATTGCATGAAAGAGAAGGGCTTATAAAGTTAATTAAGAGGCACACCCTTCGCTCATACGACGAGCCGGGGGGCGTTGACAAAGGTGTGTGATCGTTTTATTCCAGCGTTCCAAATGAGAACGAAAGCTGATCCTTATCGAAGCCGTTTTCCAGGATGATGGGCATGGAGTTGGCTTTGTCGTACAGCGGTCCTCCGGGGGCTTTGATGGTGCCGCTATAGCTGCGATAGGCGGCGTCCTTGGGACTGAACTTGCCGTTCACTAGGGGGCGGATGTCCTTGATGGTGATGTCGCTATCGGTTTCAATGCGCAGGTTTTTGATGATCGCGCCCATGGATTCAAACTTGGCGACCGAGGCGATGAGGGTGGCGTTTTTGCCGCTGGCGTCCTTCAAACTGAACTTCAGATCGTAGTATTGATCCAGCAAACCGCCGCCCGTGAATCCGGCGTTGGTGGTGAGAAAGATGGCGCTTAGTTTCATGCCACCTTCCCGGAATTTGAATTGTACCGTGTGGGGACCTGCCGCGAGGTTGGCAAACTGCAATGGATTGTTGTTAACTTTGGGTTGATCCCAGGCCCATTCTGCGCCGGTTTCTGCCGCGACCCAGGTGGTGGTCGCACCGTTATCCATACGGAAATAGCCCTCGTTGGACATATCGTTGGCGGTTTTCACCCGACCCCATAGAAACCAGGTCCCCTGCGCGGGGATGTTGACGGTAAAACTTGCGGTTCCCGTAGTGCCGCCAGCCGCTTGCAGAGCCGTACCGGCTGGTGTGGATAGGTAAGATTTGGCCTGGCCGTCCGCATCATCGGAAGCCATGGTCAGGGGAGCTACCAGGTTGGTGGCCTGATCCGCCGTGGCCAAAACCACATCGGGTGGAATCACGTTGGCAATAGCTGTACCACTGTTGATAGCAAGTTTTGGTGTCTGCAGATCATGGGACATGCCGGTAGGGGTGAATCCGGCTTCCACCAACTTGTCCACCCACTTTTGTACCGCTTCCGTCAATTTGGTGGCATCCGCCTCGCAGTCCGCCGGGCAATTGTGGTTGTCGGTTTTCAGGCGGAGAATGATGCGGGAATTGGCGATTTCAAAGAAATCCACTTTTTTGTTGTCGATGATAGCGTCATGGGCTTTTTGCGCATCCTCATGAGCAAGATTGGGAGAGACCGCGTCGGCGTGACAGCTGGCACATCCGTCCTTCATCAGTGGATAGACGCTTTCTTTAAAAGCGGCGATGGAGGCGGCGTTATCAAAACCAGTGCCTCCCACATTTTCGGGAGTTTGCTCATCGCCACCGTTCTGATCCGATGCAGCATTGATGGGCAGACGGCGTAGCGACTTTGACTCATCGCTGCGGCAGCCAAAGGCCACGACGCTCGCCCCGACTATCAGGGCAAGGATTTCAAATTTGTATTTCTGCAGTGCGGTTTTCATTAGGGACTTCCAGTTTTTTAAGACCGTTGGACTCCTCTTTCCGTCCGTTTATTTTTTCACAAAAGCAAGGTACTGCTTATCCTTGTCCTTAAACGGATTCGCTTCGCCAGCCGCCGCCAGAGCAGCTTCAAATTTTGCGGTGGTGCCGCAGAAAGCCGCGTAGTTGGCCACCAGGTTCAAAGCCTGAAATTTGGGTGAGTTGGAAGTCACCAGATAGCTGGTGTCCACCGCTCCCGAGTCATTAAAGGCACCGATCTGGTGGCTTAGCATCTGTGGCCGCGCTGTGGCACCGATCGCAAAGATCAGAGCTGCGCCGCGGGAACCGCTGTCGGAATTAAAGTCAAAGCGGCCGTTGGCGCCGCCTCCACCGCTGGACGAAACCGAACCATCGGAGGTGACGGCTATGAAAAGCGGTTTTTGACGAAGATGAGCATATTCCAGGGCCAATCCGATATTACGACCAGCATCTTTGTCTTTGGCGTCCTGGGCAGTGCGACCCTGGCCATGATAGTCGTAGCCACCCTTGGCGATGGTGCCACCGGCGGCGTTACCATCACACAGGAGTTTGACGATGGTGGCCACTTTGCCTTCATCGGCATTGCCAAAGTTGAATTTGGCCATACCGGTGATTACCGTATCCTGAGTCGGGTCCAGTTTGGTGGCGTCAAATTCCGACAGGAGATCCTTGGTTCCTATGTAACCACACTGGGCCAATTCGTTGATCTGGGTCGGCAGGTCTTTTTCTTCAAACATTGCCAGCTTTGAGGCACTCATACGGCTGGCGGCCACCGCGATTTTTTCCGCGTCTGCCTTGGACAGTTTGGCGGCAATCAGGCCGGGGTCCACCAAAGCACCGATGTCAGCCGGGCGGTTGATGATCACTTTAGATAGTGATGGATCGTCACCAACAGCCAGGGCTCTGGTGCGGCCGCCGGTGTTGGAGCCGCTGGTTCCTGCGATCTGTACCAGCTTGCCTTTGTTACCGGTGGCAGCCAGGGCCAATTGTACGGGGTTCAGTTCATTGACCGATACGTCATCCAGGGACGTACCGGCAACGCCGACCACCACCGTTTTGGCGATGGCTTCCGCGCTCATCACCTCTTTGAGGCCAGCCAGCAGAGCGCTGTCTGCATGTATCGGTCCGCCAAATTCCATATTGGGAGCTTTGGTGGAGGGGGACTGAGCATCGGAAAGACCCAATGTTTTGTAGCTACCCGCTTTGAGAAATTCCACCGGAGCGCCATCCCGTTGTTTGCCAAACATAAAGTTACCGGCCAGAGCGGCGCCACCAGACAGCTCAAAATGGAGATACCCACCAAGAGCCGCTGCGGCGGGATCCGCCGGCGCGTTGCAGGTAAGACCGTAGGCGGTTTTTTCCCAAATCAGAGAGAGAATGCTGGGCATCGCCACATAGGCCAGCATAGAGATGAAACCCTGACCCAGAAGCTGCCGCCGGGTTGTGGGCACCGGATGATCCGGATGCAGAATGGGGCTGTGGATCAGATTCTCAAGGGCTTCTTCCTGTATTTTTTTCTTAACCATATGCGTACCACCTTTTTTCACAAGGTTGAGTCAGGTTTGTCCAGGTATCAGTAAACCAGCACCGGGGCACTGCTCAGGACCGCAGCGCAAGCGCCCATGGAAAGATTTAATGTCATAGCGGCAGTGTCCGCCTTGCCGGTTTTCATATCGTTGATCAGATCACTCACCAGCTTGGCTGAGTCGGCGATATTGGGCAGATCCGTGCGATTTTTGCCCCAGAATTTGTCGATCAGACCGCGGGCCAGGGTGTCACCCCCGGTGCCGGCAAAGGCTTGCGAAGGCACGGCGGTAAAGGTAAAACCCGGCACCGCAGCGGTCCGTAGATTGGCGTCGGCCATCATGGCGTCGCAGTAATAGGCGGCTAGTTTTTGCGCCGCGGAAACCATCGCGGGAGTAATGGCCATCAGACTGTATTCCGTGGGCAGCGAACCTTTCAGTTCACCGAATTGTGTGCGAATGGTGGCGTTGGTTTTGGGATTAACACCCGTTAACGCCGCATAGGATGCGTTGATCTGGTCAAAGTTTTTGATACCGACCTTTGGCTGCAACTTGTTTAGGCCAAACTTATCTTCCATGGTGGCATCCCCTGGACCGTCACCTTCGGCGTCACTGCCGGAACCTTCCGCGTCACCACCTGCTGCCGGACCATGGCCGCTGCGGAGATTCTTGGTTTTAGAACGGCTGCAGCCGCTATCAACCAGGGCAAAACTCACCAGCAGCCCGAAGGATAGGAGGATTTTTAATGTTGAGTTTGAGAGAAGCATGATCCAAATTCCCCTTTTGGTGACAAACCCTTAATTATTCCCCAAGACACGCCGCCGCTGTTTCCGCAAACAGGGCTTTCATTTTATAACCACCGGCCTTGAACTTATCGCCCAGGCTCACCACGGTGGCACGATCAGTACCGCCCACCGGCTTACGTAGACACACTTTTTCAAAAACCCGTTCCGCCATACAGTTGGGAAACGCCGAGGTATTGGTCACCATGGAGCCAAAGTCCCCCAGTCCATTGCCGGTGGTTTCGCCGCTCCAGCCGATACCGGCGTTGCTGCCTTCTACCCACAGGTTGGTCCATTTGTCGTCATTGACGGCATAGCCGTCCGGGTAGACCGCCGAGTTCTGATTCATTTTGGCCACCACCACGTTGGGGGTGTAGACGTTACGGTCAACGGGATGGTCGATAAAAGCAAAGGCTGGACGCAGGCCATCCATACCTGAGTGGCAGCCGGCACATTCGTTTTTAAATTTGCTGATGTCTCCTCCGGGGGCGCGGGAAACATCCCGTCCAATAAACTCCTGCGAGCGTTCGGTATCGCTGAGCTGGGTGATGTCTTTGCAGATAAATGTCTTCAGGGTGAACCGCAACGCCGCACGGTTGGTACCCGCCAGATAATAAGCATTACCAAATCCGCGGGTGGTTAAAACGCCGGCCGCCACCCCAAGTTGGGTGACATCCGATTGCTTTTTTTGCACCAGCTGGGTTTTGTAGCTGAAGTTACCGACTTCAAAATTCTCATAATGGGTATTATTTTCGTTGGCGTAAACAGCCACGCCAGTGAGTCCGTCCTGGGCTGTGTAGACGATGTCATCCGACAAGATGCCTTTCATGGAAACATCGTCCTTAACATAACCAATGACGGTTGCTGAGTAGTCGTTCAGAGGAAAGTCGACTTTTTCGTCTTCATTGGTCCAGAAGGCCACCATGTTTTT
>JAKQGS010000477.1 GCA_029556045.1 Pseudomonadota bacterium
GAACGGGGTGAGCCATCGATTTTAATCAACGGCCTGCATCACGCCCGGGAACTCATGACCACCGAAGTGGTGTTGGATATGGCTGAGACATTGCTGTCAAGCTATGCCACTGATCCGCGCACAAAGGCCTGGGTGGATCAAACCGAAATCTGGCTGGTCCCCATGGTGAACCCGGATGGGGCGGTGAAGGTGTGGACAGAAAACCCGGAATGGCGCAAAAACAACGCCGAGCCTCACGGCGTCGATCTGAACCGTAATTACCCCTACCAATGGGGCGCATGCCGCGGGTCCAGCCGGGCAGGGGATTCCGTGATATACCGGGGCCCCTCTCCCGCCAGCGAGAAGGAGGTCCAGGCCGTCATGGCGCTGGTGGACGCGCTGCAGCCCGTGATCAATGTGAGTTACCACTCCTACGATGAAGCCGTTTATTACCCAATGGGCTGCGATGGGCAAAAGGCGGAAGATCCTGTGGTGGCGGATCTGGCTGGTCGTCTGGCGGGGAAATTGGTGAAGGACGACGACTCGGGTACCTACAAGTCGGGCACCCCGTGGGAACTGATGTATGCCATGGATGGTAATGATCTCGATTGGATGTACGCCACCCACCATGTGATTCCCTTTATGGTGGAAATGAATGCGGCGGAGCAGGGGTTTTTGCCGGATTATGAGCAGTGGCGGGACGCCACGGTCAGGAAAATGCGTGCGGGCTGGCAGTACCTGCTGCAGGAGTTGACAGATGGTCCGCAAATTCGCATTGCTCTGGAGGCGGAAGCAGCCCCTTTGACAAAAATATCATGGCAAAACACGGGAGATCCCCAAAGCCCTCGCTTTGAAAAAGATCTTCGTCCCGACGGCACCGCAGTGATCCTGGTGCAGCCTGGTACCTATACTGTAACCATCGATCACAGAATCAAAGGCCGGAGTCGTCACACGGTGGTGGTGAAGGATGGACCGGTGCATCTATGACAACGCCGGCCCGTCGTGTTGTCTTTTCCGCCCGGGGTCTGGAAAAAACCTACCACATGGGAGAGGTGACGGTCCCCGCCTTGCGAGGGATCGATCTGGAATTTACCGATGGGGAGTTTGTGGTCCTGCTAGGCCCCAGTGGCAGCGGTAAATCCACGCTGCTGAATATTCTGGGGGGGCTCGATAATCCCACCGCCGGCCAGGTCTTTTATCAGGATCATGATCTGGTGGTGGCGAACGAGGCGCAGTTGACGGCGTTTCGCCGCGAGCACGTGGGGTTTGTTTTTCAGTTCTATAATCTGATCCCCAGTCTCACCGCCGAAGAAAATGTGGCGCTGGTGACCGACCTGGTGGAGCAACCGATGCTCCCATTGGATGCCCTGAAGCTGGTCGGGCTGGAGGAACGGCGGCATCATTTTCCGTCGCAGCTCTCTGGTGGTGAACAGCAACGGGTAGCCATCGCTCGGGCGGTGGCCAAACGTCCCGATATTCTCCTGTGTGATGAACCCACCGGTGCCCTGGATTTTGCCACTGGAAAAAAGGTGCTGGAGGCCATTCAAAAGGTTAATCAAGAGCTGGGCACCCTGGTGGTGGTCATCACTCACAATGCCCCCATCGCCGGTCTGGCGGACCGGGTGATCCATCTGGCGGACGGACGCATTCGTGCGATGGAATCCAATGCCCACCGGCTGACGCTGGATGATATCCGGTGGTGACGCTTTCCCGTGGGGACCAAAGAATGCGCGGGCCAAACACATGATGTCCAGTCTTGATCGCAAATTGCTGCGAGATTTTTTCAACCTCCGGGCCCAAACTTTCACATTGGCTCTGCTGGTGATATCCGGTGTTTCACTTCTAGTGTCTTCCTGGAGTTCCTATCGGTCCCTGCGGCAAACGGTGGGAAATTATTACCGTGATTATGGCTTTGCGGATGTCTTTGCGGAGTTCCGACAGGCCCCGCAGGGACTGGTAGCGCGGGTGCGGGAAATCGATGGGGTCTTAAACGCCGAGGGCCGTATGACCCTCGACGGGCAGGTGGATGTCTTTGGATTTGATGAGCCCGCGGTGGGGCGGTTTCTCTCCCTGAGTGCGGACCTGAATCGCGGCCTCAACCGGGTTCATTTGCGGCGGGGACGTCTGCCGGATGGCGTTCGACTTGATGAAGTGGTGGTGCACGAGGGCTTTGCGGTGGCCCATAAACTCCAGCCGGGAGATCGCATTGGTGTCTTGATCAAGGGGCAGAGGCGAACACTGGAGATCGTGGGCATCGGAATATCCCCGGACACCATTTACGCCCTGAGTGCCGCCGCTCCTTTGCCGGACGATTTGCATTTTGGCATTTTTTGGGGGCATGCGCGGCTTTGGGAGGAAATGGGCAAACTGACCGGGATGGTTAACGGCTTGAGTCTGGCGGTGGCGGCAGGCGTGAATCGTGATGCGGTGCGGCATGAACTGGATCAGCTGATTAAACCCTACGGGGGTTTAGGGGCCTATGATCGCAGCCGTCAGATGTCCAATATGTTCATTCAGGACGAGATTCGGCAGTTGCGGGTGATGGCGGTATTCAGCCCTGCCATTTTTCTCAGCATTGCGGCCTTTCTGGTGCATGTGATTGTGACGCGGTTAGTGGCCACCCAGAGATCGCAGATCGCCACCCTTAAGGCTCTGGGTTATTCCGGGAGCACAATTGTCGGGCACTATTTTAAACTGGTGACCCTGATGATGCTGGCAGGTGGATTGCCCGCCATTGGCCTCGGGGCCTACCTGGGTCAATTGATGGCCAAGTCCTATGAGGGGTTTTTCCGTTTCCCTTTGTTGCAATTTGATCTCCATTGGCCTGCCGCAGCCATCGGCTTGTTGTTGGCTCTTTTGCCTGGCTGGTTGGGGGCGTTTTCCAGTTTGGCATCCACCTTTCGTCTGGCGCCGGCAGAAGCGATGCGCCCTCCGGCTCCGGTCAGTTTCCAGGCGTCGCTGGTGGAACGCACCAGTCTATTTGCGAGTTTGCGCATGGGGGGGAGGATGGCGATCCGTAACCTCATGCTGCGACCCTGGCGGGTATTACTGACCGTTATGGGCATGGCCGCCGCCGTGGCGATTGTGGTGATGGCAGGTTTCTGGCTCGATATGATCCAGTACATGCTGAATACGCAGTTTCAAAAGGTGCAACGGGAAAATCTGAGTGTGGTTTTGATCGAACCGTCCCCGGCGCAGGCCTTGCTGGAATTTGGTCATATCCCGGGTGTCATGGCGGTGGAAGGCTATCGCATCGTCCCGGTGCGTATTCGCCACCGGAATCTATCCCGCGATGCCTCGATCACAGCTTATCCCGAGAATGCCCGCATGCGTAAACCCCTCGATGCCAAAGGTCGTGAGGTTGTGGTGCCTGCAGAAGGAGCGGTGTTGAGTCGTTTTTTTGAAAGCAAATGGGGACTCAAAGTTGGTGACACCGTGCGCCTTGAATTATTAGAGGGGGATCTGCGGGAGCTGACGGTGACCGTGGCGGGGTTTTCCGATGAGATGATGGGATTTGGCATTAATATGTCCCTGGGGGAAGTGCGACGCCTGTTGCAGGAAAAACCTCTGGTCAATCTGGTGACACTGCAAATAGACCCCCAATTAGAAACCGCGGTCTATCGGCGGCTGAAGCAGTTGCCAATGGTGGGGGCGGTCCAGGTTAAAACATTACTCTACCGGGGATTTATGAAATCCATGGGGGGTATGATACTCGTCAGCATGGGCATTCTGCTGTCGTTTGCCCTCTGCATCGCGGGTGGTGTGATTTACAACGCGGTGCGGGTAACCTTTTCCGAACGGTCCTGGGAGATTGCCAGCCTGCGGGTTTTGGGCTTTACGAGGCTTGAGGTGTGGCGTCTTTTACTAGGAGAGCTGTTGACGCAGGTCAGCCTTTGCCTGATCCCCGGGTGCCTGCTGGGATATTGGCTGGCGGATCTCAGTCTGGGAATGAGTGGCACAGAATCGTTTGACTTTCCGGTGGTGATCGAACCCCGCACCTATGCTTTTGCGACGTTAACCATTCTTGTCGTGTTTGCGATCAGCATGATCGGAGTGTGGCGCCTGGTGCAAAAGTTGAGTATGGTAGAAGCCTTAAAGGCGAGGGATTAAATGGCGGCGGAAAAAAGCATACACCGGTTTCGGCGGTGGTTTATCAGTCTTATGTTCGTGGGATTGGGTGCTCTGCTTATCTGGATGATGGTGGCACCGCGCGCTGTGGATGTGGAATTAGTGACGGTACGGCGTGGCCAGTTTGACGACATCCTGAAGGCGGAAGGGTATGTGCGGTCCAAAGACCGTCACCTGATCACCGCCTATGCGGATGGACGGCTGGATCGTGTCACCCTGAAGGCGGGGGATACCGTCAAAAAAAATCAGGCGCTCACCCATTTAACGTGGGACTATAGAATGGCGGTTCGCTCCCCCATCGACGGGGTGGTGGCCAAAGTCTTTCGCGAGGCTGCGGGCCCCATTGCCCGGACCCAACCCATCATGGAAATCATTGATCCCAACGATTTGGAAGTGGTGGTGGAACTGCTGACGGTTGATGCGGCGCGGGTGCAACCTGGCAATCCCCTTCGGGTGAGTGGTTGGGGTGGACAGGAGATCCTGGAAGCCCGCGTCACCCGCGTGAGCCAGGCCGGATTTAAAAAGATTTCCGCTCTGGGGGTTGAGGAAGAACGCACCGAAGTGATCGCTGATTGGGATACGGTGCCCGCGGCAGTGTCCCATCTGGGGGACCAGTTCCACGTGGACACGCAGGTGACGGTGCAGAGCCTGTCGGATGTGCTGATCGTGCCGGTGGGCGC
>JAKQGS010000481.1 GCA_029556045.1 Pseudomonadota bacterium
ATAACTGGATGGCGTATACCAGTGCGGGCATCGCCACCTGGATCAAGGACGTCAACCTGCCGGATGCTCCGACTTCTGTGGTACTGACGCCCGGTAACAGCGCCTTTAGCGCCACCATCACCCCAAGTGGCGTAGGGGTCACCACCGGTTATGTGGTGGTGCGCTCCACCAGCGCCATTGTTTGGACCCCGACCCAGGAAACCAGTTATGGCGTTGGCAATCTTGGCAGCGGACTCGACATCGTTTATGTGGGCAGCAGCACAACCCCCACCGATTCCACCGCCGTCAACGGCACCAGCTATTATGTGAAGGTGTTTGCCTACAATTCCCTCTATCATTACTCCAGCGGTACGGCACAGACGACGTCTTTGACCGACCCCCAGGTTCCGCTCTATACATCGTCGTTGTTTGACCATGCTGTAATCAATACCACCAGCACCACTCTGGGTGTTTATGGCACCAGCATCGTGGGAACCTTGAACTATGAAATTCAAATAGCCACCGATACAGCCTTTACCACAGGCGTGGTAACAACAGCCGTCAATGGTGTCGCCAGCGGTGCTACCGCTCAGTCAACGTTCAGCAGTCTTGTCAATGGCACAACCTATTACTGGCGTGCCCGTTTGTCGAACGGCACCTGGGGCAGTTATTCCGCAACCCGGCAATTCAAGGTTGATACTGGCGCACCACACCAGGTCTGGCAGGTCGATTCGCAATCACAGATTGATGCCTTGTTTACCAGTAAAACAAATGTCGCCTCCTATTCAACAAATTCTGGCGAAGCTTATTTAACCAGCACCAACCTGACAGGGTCGATGACATCAACCGCTTTGCGACTATCTGATTTCGGTTGGAGTGGCTGGGGTATGGCAGTCATCGAATGCCAGTGGGTAACTTTTGTGGCTGGCGATGCTTGCAACCTGCAGGTAGAGTATTCCACAAACAATGGCAGCAGCTGGTCGGTCGTACCGAATAGTGTAATGCCTTCCAATGAAACAGGTAGTCGTCTTCATATGCACCTGACCGGCCTGACTTCACCAACCTATGATTTGATTCGGCTCAAGGTAATCCTTGGACGCCCTTCAACATCCAACAGTGGCCCGAAATTCCGCATGTTTACACTCTCGCCAAGATCCGCGGCCGGAACCCTTTCCAATGGGAGTTTTGAAAATGCGATTGGGACTGAATGGCGCGTAAATCGCAACTACACAGCGGGAGCAGCCCCTACGATCGATTTACGCTACAGCGGTGATGCGGCTCAAAGTGGAACATACTATGCTCGGATAACCAATGCGACCGGTGCACCATATTCATTTAACCGTGATGGTCAAATCTATCAGACCCTCAATGTCCCCGTCGGACATAACACGCTATACTTCTACGTCAAGTACGTCACCAGTTCCTGGGCGTGCTTCCGAGGCTTTGTCAATAATGGTGATACGGCATCGATGTGGCAGCAATGTTCCGGCGGAACCCCGTTAAACCAAACCACCTGGGTGCAGCGCAGCATCGACGTCAGTGCCTATCAGGGACAGTCCATTACTTTTTCCATTGGATTTATTGATGCCAGCACGGGTGCCGGCGCCGGCGACCACGCCGCCTGGCTCGGCGTGGACAACGTCTATACCGCTCCGTAATTCTCAGCGGTCTCCGTCAGACGATCTGGAAGCCCATCAGGTTTCCCGACTCATACCGACGGAGACCGCGGTGGAACACCCAAACCGCCGTACTACAAAAAAACACCGTTGCTCCTAGGACTATCACGGCTTTTACTCCATGAAATTCTCGCAGCATTTCTACGGGCAGAAGGCTGATATAGGCGGCCGGGAAAACCGTGAACAATATCATTTTCAGAAAACCACTATAGATATGGGGAGGAAACGTCATAAAGCTAACCATATATTCAAAGAGGGTTCGCACCATGCTCTGGGAATTGCCCATCCAAAACGCCAGCGACTGGATCAGGATGGTGGTGGCCAAAAAGATCAGGGTGCCGCAGGTCAATCCAAACAGCCAAATCAGGCCCTTTTCCCATCCCCCATACCCTGACAGTGCGATCATACCGATACAGGTCAGCAAGTCTCCAAAAGCCGATGGATGGGCATAGGATAACAGGAGTTGCGGCAACACCGGTTTCGGTCGCGTCAGGTAGGAATCAAGGTCCCCATCCCGCACCGCTTTGGCGATATGGCGAACACCGCCAAATAGAATCATCACCAAAGCATAGGACCCGACGGCGAATCCTTGCACCGCCATGATATCCTTGATTCCCCAACCACGAATCGTGGGGTATTTCGTAAACAGGATCACCCACACCATAAAAAACACCACGTTATTCAACAGCATGAAAAATGTTTGGAGGAGAAACGCCCCACGCAGAGCCAAGGCGCTACGGATGTTCAAACGAATCAAGGTGGCGGCATAGGATAGAAAACCCAGTTGATTCATCATGCTCTCACCCTCCGTAGACGTTGAGGAATCGGGTGGTCCGACGATACACAAAAGCGAGCAGAAAAAACCCCAAGGCCCCCCAAAACAATTGGGCCCCCAGGGCGACTAAAAGCTTGGGGACACTCCAGCCAAAGGCAAAACTCCCGGGCTGGTACAAAAATGCCGCAAACGGGGAATTCATGGCCCATGCCTGGAGCCATCCTGGATAGATCGTCAGAGGTAAGATCAACCCTCCCAAGATAAAAAGGCATTTATGCCAGACCCAATAGATAGGACTGGCATCGTGCAGCCAAAACGATAACAGACCGATCGCCGCCACATAGGGTAATAGTCCCACCGCAGCGATAAAACAAAGAGGAAGAGCAGCAACAAACCAGTGACA
>JAKQGS010000482.1 GCA_029556045.1 Pseudomonadota bacterium
CCGCCAGCAGAAGATTCATGTTTTGCTCTTTGAGTTCGGTTTCAGTCAACACATGAATTTGGCATTGGTGCCCATTGGCAAACTCCTCCAGGCGGCGTGTCATTTCCAGGGAGGTCATCTGATCGGGATTTTCATTGATCCACTGGCGAAACCCCAGATTACCGGCAAAACGTTCGGTCCCCCAGGGGTCCACTGACTTAAGCTGCTCCGCACTGCCATGCAAAATCCGAAACCGCTCCCATTTGTTTTCCACGTAAAAGGGATCCGCCTGGGCCGTGAATAGGTCCTCGGCGATCGCGATATCGTCAGCATCACACTGATCCGGCAGCAGCACGGAAATCTTCTTCACGGCATAGCTGCTGCGTATCCGTTTCACCATTTCAGATGCCACCCAACGTCGTTCCATGGTATTGGAATCCGCTTTATCCCAATGAGCGATCAAATAAGGTTTTGCACCCTGCTCGCCAAAATAACCACCGGACAACTTCAGATAGTGATGGGTAGCGTCCAGTGTCGGGTAACGTTTTTCCATCCAGGGCTTTAGCCAGGGTGACATCCCCTGAGCCCCGGGGCGCGTCAACACCACCAATAGTTCATCCGCTTCAAGTTGAGAAATAATTTGATCGGCCTTGATCGTTTGCCAATGAATCATGAAAAATCTTCCTCTCGTAAGTCCACAAAAACGCGACTATAGGGGGACTGCTTTGGCTCCTGTCGTTCCAAAAACTGAATGGCATCAAGCCCTGCCGCCACAACACCCACGGACATCGTGGCATGCTCAGGATCGTTCGTAAAGAAAATTCCCTTGGCAATTCGTTTGCCTTTGACCCCCTCAGCCAACTTGGGTGGAAAGGCTCTCTGCCAACCTTTGGCAAGCTCCTCAAACGATGTCAAGCCGCGGGACTGCAATTGATTTTTATTGAGGGCCCGCCAGACTCCCGGGATGCCGGGGGCCAGATGTTGCGCCAGTCCCAGGGCCAGATGACCCATGGTGTTTCGCGCGTTGATTTCGTTGAGCAGACGCAGGCCGATGCGTTCCGGGGACAGAGGATGACGAAACCAAAACATATCGATCCCAGCCCGCCCGCAAAATCCCCGTTGTCGCAGCCACGTCGCACAGTGTTGGGCACCATCCTGAACCATTTGCCGTAAGGACTTGTCGCCTCCCACCTGCTTTATCAATAAGGCACGGGTGCTATCTCCCATACCAAACATCGGCTCACCGAGTATGTGGCCAAAATATTGACCCCGCGCATCCGTCAAAAAACGGGTCACCCCCATCAGCGTGTTCTTCTGCTCCGGTTGCACATTAATCAGAATAGACATGTCGAACAGGCGCTCCAACCAGGGTTCCACCAAAACCCGCCCGTGGTCTTTGATAGTCCGTTTGATTTTACCCTGATGCACTTCCGATATGACTTCATTGGGACGAATGCGGATCAACCCCTGACCGGCGGCGCTAAAGGGGACCTTAATCACGGCCGTCACTCCCATGCCGGAAAGTTTTCGCACGGATTCTTCAACCCGTTCGTAGGTATGGGCAAGCTCCCCATCCAACCACTCATCCATTAGCACATTCTGGTACTGGGAATACTGACGGCGAAATTCCTGTCGCAGGGCAGGCAGCTTGGTCTTATCAAATATTTCGACAAACGACTGATCTTCTATGTCGGGAATCGGACAGCGATCCCGCACTTCTTCCCGCGGTCCCACCAGATAGACCGCAAGGCGCGCAGCGCGGCGACTCCAGCCCCAGGGTTCAAACGATTCGACCTTTCTCTGGACCAGCGGTGCCAGCGAATCCCGGTGGTCTCCGTCGCCCTGAAAAAACTCGGGGACTTTAAATCCAAGGTCTTTCATAGCCAGTCGAAAGTTAACGCTGGGAGGGCGCTCACACAGGACGATATCGCTTTCCCGGGCCAAAAACATTGGTACGGTACCGAAATCCGCCAATAACGAACGAATCGCGTCCGGGGGACGATAGCCTGGACTGCGGGTCGCCCACTCGATCTCGCAATCGGAATTAAACCAGAGGATACGGGGCAACGCTCCCCGGCTACCAGAATAAGCCAACATCTGTCGCACAAAGTCGTCATCCAGGCCGGCTTCCCGACGACCTTCCGCAGCAAATGCTAAACCACGGGCCCTCGCGGGACTCAGGGGCAGGTGTAAACTCTCTTCATATTCCTGCCAAAAACTATGCTTATGCGGGCGCCATCGCTCAAACCACACGACCCCGTGTTTGACATGGCCGATTTCCTCACGATAGACCTGATCCATGATTTCAGCGGTGGCATGATCCCCCAGCCCGCGAAAGAGGTCCCTATAGTAAAGCGAATAGTCGAGATTGGCCTGCTCAAAGGTCAGACTCATTCCCGTAACATAATCTTCAGGCGTCTGCATGCCGCGCAGGCATTGCCAAAAAAAATCGTTGACCGGTACGTCGCCAAAGGTGACACCCAACTCCTTCATACGGCCAATATAAAGCTGCAGATGCTTTTGCTCCTCCAGCATGGTGCGGGCAATGCCCAAACGAAAAGCTGCCGGGGCTTCTGGGAACTTAAGCAGGGCCAGAGCCATCAATTCCAGGGCCAGTAATTCATGGTTGGCAAAAAAATGGAGTACGATGCCGCGGGCCTTGGGATCTCTGAGTTCATGCTCTTTGGGAAAAGGAGGTCTTTCTTTTGACTGATGTCCAAATCCCACTTCCGGTGGTCGTCCCGGCAACGGGGGCACCGCATGCCGGGTGGTTTGCTCCGTATCTTCAAAACTATCAGGAACGAGCAGCTTATCCGGCCACTGGTCACCCAAGAGTACTTTTTCTGCAAAATCCCGCAGCTGCAATCCAATACCCCGCTATTTTCGGGTCGGCAGGATAAATCCCACGCGGTCGTAAATTTTTGAAACGGTGGCAGACGCCACGGCAATCGCATCGTCTGCCCCCGATGCAATCATGCGGCCCAGCTCGCCACGATCACTCATCAGCTCCGTTATGCGGGCCTGCACCGGACGCAATTCTTCAATCACCATCTCGGCGGTTTCAACCTTGAGGTGGCCATACATCTTGCCGGCATACGAAGTCACGAGTTCATCCACGGATTTTCCCGTGATGACGGCTTGAATCTCAAGAAGGTTTTTAACCCCCGGTTTATCGTCACTATAGGTAATCTCCGTTCCCGAATCCGTCACGGCGCGCTTGAATTTTTTCTCAATATCCTTGGGTGTATCCGATAAAAATACCGCTCCCATTTCCCCGGATTCACTTTTGGCCATTTTTTGTGTGGGATTTTGCAGATCTTTGATGCGTGCACCCACAGGAGGAACATAGGGTTCGGGAATCTTAAAGCAATCCTCTCCAAACAGGTGATTGATCCGCAGCGCCAGATCCCGGGTCAGTTCGATGTGCTGCTTTTGGTCCTGCCCTACCGGAATAAGATCCGCCTGGTATAAGAGAATGTCTGCGGCCATCAAAACTGGATAAGTAAAGAGTCCTGCACCAATATTGGCTCCCTCCTTAGCACTCTTGTCCTTGTACTGGGTCATGCGGCCCAGTTCTCCCATGTACGAAAAGCAATTCAAGACCCAGGCCAGTTCTGCATGCTGGGGTACATGGGATTGCACAAATAACTTGGCTTGCCGCGGATCGATCCCGGATGCCACATAGGTGGCCAGCGCAAACCAGGTGCTTTCCCGCAATTCCTGGGGATCCTGGCGCACGGTGATGGCATGCATATCCACCGCAATAAAATAACAGTCATATTGCTGCTGCAGGCGAACCCAGTTTTTAACGGCACCCAGATAGTTACCGATGGTGATGCGGTTGGTCGGTTTAATGCCAGACAGCATCACAGGTTTGCGGGTGGAGGCGGCGCCACTGACGATCGTACTCATAAGGATTCCTATCATAAATTCAGGTCGCCACAGGATGATACGGGGACCAAAAATACCCTAACCAGTGATTATTAAAACTGATTGCTCTGATGTTATAACAAATCCCGAAAGTTTTTTAAGCCTTTCCGAATTTTCTGAGGCCTTGTGACAGGTCGGCAATTTTTTCCTCCGAAGTTTCGTGTTCTTGCCACCATCTGCCTAAAAATCACTCAACTCGTTTTTGATTTTGGTCGATTTTATTTGTGAAATCGGGTTGGGATCGGTTTTTATTGGCAAAAATCGCACATGGGATCGTTCACCCAGCCCTGATACTTGGTCCAACGTGAGACCCAACATAACCGCCCATGCGGCCTAGAGGAACCACCATGAAGCCATCATCCCGATTATTAATATGCAGCCTGGCTCTCGTCACAAATCTCCTGGTGATGGCAGGCTGTGGTGAGGAAGCTGAATTTAACGGCGGCACCCGTCGCGCCTTGGTCTCCGCTGACGCCACACCAAACATTCCCACCGAGGAGACCGGCACACCTGTGGCAGAACCGGATACGAACGTATCAACACCCCAACAAACCATAAAACCTGATCCGATTGAACCCAACAAACAACCGGAACAACCGGAACAACCGGAACAACCGGAACAACCGGAACAACCGGAACAACCGGAACAACCGGAACAACCGGAACAACCGGAACAGCCGGAACAACCGGAACAGCCGGAACAACCGGAACAACCGGAACAACCGGAACAACCGGATCCTACCCTGCATACCGATGAGTTTTTGGGGGCTGAAAAAATCAGCTCCAAAAGTCCGGATATCATATTCCTGATGGACACAAGCCCAAGCCTGGATAGCGAAAAAGAATACCTGGAACACAACATGGACCGCTTAACCCAGGATCTACTGTCTTATAACATCAAGGATTTTCAATTGATCATGATGGGGCAAAACTTTGAATTCCCTGACGCCATGACCCAACAACCCAACTTTGATGTGGTTCCTGCCAATATCGGCAATCACGACAGCCTGGATAAATTCCTAGATTTCGCAACCGGCAAAATCCCCAGTAAATTGAAACTTCGCAATAACCACCCCAAAGAAGTATTTGTGGTGTCCGATAATAACTATGGCAGCGTGATCTTCCCGAAACCAGATGAAGTCCATATTCGCAATTTTGCCAAGGCACTGACGACCAATCATATCGACAATGTGCGCATGAACGGCATCATCGGTCTACCCACAACCGATTCCAGCCTGGCCCGATGCAACATCTCACGGCCAGGAACCGTCTATGCCAAGATGGCTAAGATGCAATCTCCAGAAGGACTTCTCATGGACATCTGCGAAGAGAACTGGGACAACCTCCTGGATCAAATCGTGGATTTCATCGTGGAGAAAACTCTTATCGGTCAGTTCAATCTGACAAAATCCGTCGATGCGTCGCAGGCTATCGTCGTCACCATCGATGGTGCTATAACACCGTCAAGAAACTATCACTACGATGCCGCGCTAAACGCCATCATTTTTAACCAAGGCCATTTTCCAGCGAAAAATGCCGTGATCCGCGTGACCTACACATTACCTTAAAGGTGGAACCAATGGACGTTTGGGAGCCGGTTAAACTGGTTCCCAAATACCTACGTATTTTTACCCATTCTTGCTTTTTAAATCCATCTTTTATGGCCACTATCTTCTCAAGTTGTTCCCAAAAAGGCCGATGTTTTCCAGACGATGAATGCGAGTGGCACAAGGATTCTGTTCATGGTTTCCCATCATTCCTCCCCCAAAGATCCCACCATCAAACCGATGGTGATTGCCTTCATGGGCATCGCCGCCATGATTTTCGTGGTAGCGGCGGGAATTTTTATCGATCAAAAAAACGAGATCCGCGCCCGAATTTTTTCCGAATTGGACATGATCAGCTCACTGCGCGCTCGGGATGTTCAGGCCTGGTACCAGGAACGGTGGGGCGATATCACAGTAACAGCGCGTGCGCCGGTTATATCCATTGCCGCCAACGCGTATCTAACAAATCAATCCATGGATCACGAAACCCGTCTTGCTGCATTGAACCGCATGAACAACGTGCGAACCGTGTATGGTAACCACGCCATTTTCCTGTTGGGCCTTGACCTTAAACCATTTCTCAGCACACAGGGGCATTTGCCTCAGATGACACCCATGCTCCTGGAAGCTGCCCGGCAGGCACTGCAAACCCAGCAGGTGCAAATGACCAGCATCATTCCCGGCCATGAACCTTCAGACCCGTCGGTTATGGTGGATTTTGTGGCTCCGTTGCGTTCTGCCGATACGGATGACGCGCCGGCCATCGGTGTGATCGTCTTCCGAACGGATCCAGCC
>JAKQGS010000483.1 GCA_029556045.1 Pseudomonadota bacterium
AAATTCATCCGAGGTCCCCGGATTGAAATAAAAAACTCCTGTCCGATAAAGACAGGAGCTCTTCCTGTGCCCCCACGGGGACACCTCCCATAGACGTAAAATAACGTCACCCGCTCATCGATCCTGATGGGGATATCCCCCATTGGACCTTACGCCACCAACAGGGTTCACTTTCGTTACGGCCCGCAGTTTCGCCTTGCATCCCGTGCTGGCTTGCGATGCTTTGTCAGACTTGTTCCGATGTGCCCGGTTACCCCGGCACGCCCAGTCTCAGGCTACCTGACCGAACAGGATAATTGTCAGGACACGCTCCTTCCATCGTGTAAGATTAGTGACCTTCAGGTCACGCAACCCAGATCAGACACCAGTGGCTTAATCAATCCAGCAGGACGTTTCATTTATGGATACTCTAGCATTTGCGATGGCACGGCGCTATTCATTCACAGCAGTTCCATCTGCCAGAAAATCCAAGGGAAAGGTGAACCAGATCAGGGCGCCGCGCTGATAATGCAACGAAAGCCTAGCGTATTCAAGCGTTGTTCCGGACCACTTCGGCCGCGGAAAGCGGAGCGCACATCTCCTGAATCCAGGTACCAGGAACCACCTCGCACTACCCGGATATTGCTGCCGGTTGGCCCGGTCGGATTAGACCAGGTTTTCTGAATGGAATAGTAGTTTTCAGCATACCAATCCGAAGTCCACTCCCAAACATTCCCCGCCATATCCAGTACCCCATAAGGGCTAGCGCCGTCTGGGTAGCTACCAACTGTCGCCGTATCTGCATACCCGTCATCCACGGTTTTTACTGACCAAACAAAACTCGTATTCCTGTCTGCAAAGTTCAGAAGATTTCCAGCTGGTTTTCCATTACCCCAGGGGTAGATCTGTCCATTGGTCCCCCGGGCGGCCTTTTCCCACTGGGCTTCACTTGGCAGCCCTCGCCCCGCCCATTCGCAATAGGCGGCCGCGTCATTCCAACTTACTTGAACCACCGGATGATTCTCTTTACCTGTCAAATCACTACCGAGCCCGGATGGGTGCGCCCAGTTGGCGCCATTAATAAATTCCCATCCATTACTTGTAAAGACCGATCCTGAACCTTCTTTTTCCGCTGTGGTTGAGTAACCAGATTCCTCTAAAAAAACAGCAAACATGGCATTGGTCACCTCGGTCTGATCAATCCAGTAGGCGTCAAGATAGACCGTGTGTTGGGGCTTTTCATCAGCATCCGCATCAACATCAACATATCCATCGGTTGAACCCATCAGGAAGTCCCCCGCCGGCACGCACACCAGGGTCATCCCGTCCACCGGTGCGATCCAGGTTTGTCCAATCTCAGTGCAGGCCGGGGGGATATTGGGATCCAAAGTGGCCGTGGATGTTTGGGTTGGTGTGGGCGATGCAGTTTTAGTAGGTGTTGACGATGGTTTTGGGATTGGTCTAGTGATCGCCTTCGATGAAGGATAAAATGCGGTGGTCCGGTCCAAAACAGTCACCAACTGGGCCGCACTCAGCCCCAATCCCACCAGCAATGCCACAGCTCCGACGATCAGGAGGGCCTTCACCCAGATGGGCTGGGGAGTGGGTTCACGGTCGGGGGATGTTCCGTTGGGCGCCGTCTTAAGCAGTTTGTCCAAGGCTTTTTCCGCCGCAGCCCCATCCCAGGGGCGCTGCCGGGGATCCTCGGACAGCATTTTCGCCAGCAATTCATCCACACCAGCCGGCACATCCGGCCGCAGTGTGCTCAGGCGGGTTCCCGGCGGCTGGTTCTTGTACGACCGCCCGGTGAGCATCTCGAACAGGATCAGGCCGAGGGAATAGATATCCGAAGCCGGGGGCAGGTGCGGCTTGCCGGCTTCCTGCTCCGGGCTCATGTAAGCCGGCGTGCCCGGGGAGGTCTGCAGTTCCCGGCTGCCACCAAAGCTGGACCCGCTCACCTGAAGGGCATTCGCCGGTTGAGCCAGTCCCAGGTCGGC
>JAKQGS010000485.1 GCA_029556045.1 Pseudomonadota bacterium
CCTGCTTCTCATCGTTGCGGATGGTCAAAGTCACCTCCAGGGTTTGCCCCAGGCGCAGGTTAGGAGAATCAATTTTCATCCGCGACACCGTGAGGTTGGCGGCTTTGACCCCATGCAATTCCAAAGCTTTGCCATGCCCCTGTTTCACCAGCGTGCGGGTGGCGTGTCGAATCAACTGTTGCAGCTCTTTATGTTGCGGCGCAGCCTTCTGCCATGCCAGGAGGTGCTTGACCACAAACTCCGGATGATGTTTCGCCAGATCGTTGATGTGGTTGGCCACGGATTTGCGCACATATGCGGACTCATCGAGTCGCAAAGCTTCCAATAACGGCCAGGTCAGGGAGGGATCTTCGGCAAATCGCGGCAACTTCTGCCCCCATGGCAACAGTGGCCGGGTGCCTTCCGACACCAGGCGTCGCACATGAGGGTCCGGATCCCGCGTCCATTGACTCAGCAATTTAAGCGCCTTTTTTTCATGTTCGAGAATCAGCGGTCGAATAGCAAATTCGCCCGTAAAAACCTTGGTCATGGCCTTCAAAGAATCCATCGCTAAGGGGAAATGATCAAGTCCCCGCTCTGCAATAATCTGAGTTAACGGCCACACCGCAAATCCCTCCAAACCACGAGGATTCGCGGGGGTCTTCAGAGCCATCGTCAGCAAAGGAAATAAGTCATCCGGGTCCTGCGGCAACTGCAGGCACAGCCGTTCCTTCAGCACATGCATACGCTCCTTGAGCCCCAGCGGTTCAATGGCTGTGACGTATCCCGCCAGAAACTTCCGGCGATCAAAGGATGGATGCACAACCCGGAAAGCCGCAGAAATTTTCTGAGCGGCGGTTTCATTTAACCAATTTTTAAAAGGTTCCAAACTTGCTCTCTCAAAAAGGGATTTTCCCTATGACGTTTGATCCACCACCAGCTCAAGCCCCTGTACCTGTTTGACGATGACTGGGCTTCCTAACGGCAACGGCTCACCCCCCGCCATCCTGGCCCGCCAGTATTCCCCCTCCACCAACACCATGTATTCCTGATCCCCGCTGCGTTCCACCACGGTGCCCTTCTGCCCCACCATGGCATGCACGCCACTGACGGGCTGCCGCTTGCGATCTTTCAAAAGCACCAGACCGATAAACAGGCCGATGGCCACAAAAAACAACACGGCTGGCAGAATCAGCCATAGGGAAATTCCCATACCGAGGGATTTTTCGGCGTCTATCAACAGCAGTGATCCTGTGACAAAACCCGCAATGCCCCCGATGCCCAGGATGCCAAAACTAGGGACAAACAATTCCGCCACCATAAAAGCCACGCTCACCACAATCAGCAGCAGGGAACCAAAATTCACCGGCAAGACGGAAGTTGCGATCAACGCCAGGATCAGAGACAGGCCTCCCAAAACCCCCGGCACCAAGCCCCCCGGATGAGTTAATTCAAAACCAAGTCCCAGCAGCCCTCCCACAAAAAGCAGGTAAAACACATTGGGATGAGAGATGATGGCCAGCAGCTTCAGGGCCCAGGATGGCTCCACCACCTCCGTGACAGCGGGATCCGACTGCAGGGTGGCGGGCTGCTGCCCTTCCCCCAGCGTGATGCTGCGACCATTTATTTTTCGAAGAAGCTCCGGTATGTCGGCGGCAATAAGATCGATCACCTGATGTTCAAGAGCCTCTTCTGCCGTGATGGAGACAGAATTCACCACAAATGATCGAGCCATGGAGAGATTTCGTTGCCGCACCTTGGCGATGGATTCCATAAAGGCCTCGGTATCGTTTTGCACCTTATTCCGCATGTCCGGACCGATATCCTTGCCATCGGCTCCCACCGGATGCGCCGCGCCGATATTGGTGCCCGGTGCCATGGCGGCCACATGTCCCGCCAGCGTGATGAACGCTCCCGCACTCCCAGCCCGCGCGCCACCCGGCCCCACCCAAACCACCACCGGTACCGACGCATTCAGAATGGCCTTCACCATGTGGCGGGTGGCGTCCAGGGTTCCTCCAGGGGAATCCAGGCGAACCACGATGCCGGCTGCTCCGCTTTCCTGCGCTTTGGCTAACGTCTTGTCCAGAATCTGCTGCGAAGCCACACCGATGTTTTCAATATCCAGGATCAACCAATTGCCGGCGCTGGCACCCATGCTCCAGATCAGCGTGATAAAAACCAAAAGACCACGAATTCCCTGAAGTCTGATCCGCTTCATTATCGTTACCTCGCTGACAAAAAAAACCTGATGAAGAGTTCAGGGCTATTTCCACTTTTTCACAATCTCGCGATAGAGCGCTTCCATTAATGGCCGGTAATTTGGAAGACGACCAAGAATGGCGTCGGCTTCCGCTTTTTTGTAGGCATGTGATGTTAGGTTGCGGTCATCCAGCATAGCAAGCCATGATTTCTCTTGTTCAACAGGAATTAACCCCTCCTGAATGGCATAGGAAAATGCCTGCTTGGGGCTGGCAAAAACGACCCCCATTTCACGCGCGAATTTTTGGATGGTTTTCCAACTTAACTCGAAACAAAACTCAAAACCCTGGATGGTGCCAGCTCGATCGCGGTCATTGACGATTGGGAGTTTGAGGTATTCTTCCAACCGATCCAAAGAATTTTTAAGGTTTTGTAAAACTTCCTGTTTATCGCTCATACAAAATGATTCCTTCCACCTGTATCTTCTTTTGGAGGGTTTCACTGGCTAGGGCATAGTTAACAAGGTCAATGGGCAGAAGGGTTTGGCTTTTGTCCAGAGCCTCCTGAACAAAAGCACCCCATTGGGACATTTTGTCCATGGGAAATTCAAAAGCCAGATCATAATCTGAAAGTTTATGTGCATCCCCCCTGGCACGGGATCCAAAAATCCAAATGCGATGGACCTCGAGGGACTCAATTGCTCGGTCAATAATGCTCCCGAGGAAATCGGGGACCTGGTCCCTGCGTTTGGCAATGGGCAGAGACTGAAGTGGTATGGCATTCCAGAGGTAGTTTTCCATTGGACGATTATAGAATCGACAGAGAGATTCGGATAGGACTAATCGACCCAATCTTCGCTCGTCCCCCGTAGAAAACACGGTACCGTCATAGCCAATCGAGAGATTTGGAAACCCCTGTACGGATATGTTCCCGAAGCGCCTCCGACAGGCTGACGCCCCAAGGGTACCCCAGCCTCGTCGCTTTTGACATTTTTTTTACAAAATTTACACCCTTTCTCCACCACCCTAACAGATTGATATTGTTATCAATGCAATTAAAATCCACACCTTCCGGAGCTCCTGAGGTCGCCATGCCAGCATTCCCCGGTTGAAAGCCTCCATGATTCCTAGTAATTCAATG
>JAKQGS010000489.1 GCA_029556045.1 Pseudomonadota bacterium
GTTTCACTCATGGCCGCCAGGAAATCCGCCGTCGACTTGACCGCCAGCATGATGCGGTAGCATAGATTTTGGTCTTCCGTGGTGGTCCAGGTTCCATCACACATGGCCTTGGGGCGATCGGGAATCTGATCCCTGGCGGCAGCATTGATGGCTAGGTCGTTGCGCCAAAGGAGTCGACCACAGCCCATGGGCGCGTAATAGTCCGCCTGCCCTTCCGCCGCAGCCCATTCACTCACAAAGGGATACCCCCCCAAATGGTGGCCGAGCTCGTGGCACACCACCATCGCAAAGCCGTCTTCCGTGATTTCTGGGCGACGCGCGAGTCCGCCAAAAAAGGTGATGATCCTCTGCTGTCCAGGGCCTTGCTGGGCATAGGCATTGACGGTGCTATCGTTCCAAAAGCGCTGCACCACGAGGAATTTACCCAGACTGCGAAACAACGGTTTAAACTCACTCCCGGCCTGGTCAAGGATGCGGTTGAATGCCTCTTCACTGACTGCCGAGAGGGCGAAGAGGTTGTCCTCCTTATGCAAGTCGTTGGGGGGGGCAAACGTGGCAGGATTTCCCCATGCCGTGGTAGTCCAAAGTCCTGCAATTGCGAGCCATCGACGGGCACTGAACATTATTGCCTCCTTGCAACCTGAAGTTTAGGGTGCTTCATCTGATTAAAGTTTAACGGTTCAATATGAATTTTAGGGGAGCCTCTGTCTGAAAGCCAAGCAAACTTTTGCGTCTTAGTGCAATTACCATCGGTGGAATTCACTAAATCTGAACATCAGGAACTTGGTGTTGTCATGCTGGAGCAAAAGGATTACCATTTTCGAACTTAATCACATTCATTGCTATTGCACCATTAGGAGGACACTCATGAAATGGAGCTTTTCGATTCTTGGAACAGGACTCATGCTGTCGCAATTGAGTCTTGGCGCAACGATTGCCGTCATTGATTCGGGATTGGATACAAAACATCAGGATTTGGCGGGCAAAGTTTGGGTTAATCCGACGGATACTGATGGCAACGGGGTGGACGAAGATCAAAACGGTATGGTGGATGATATCAATGGTTGGAACTTCTTTCGCAACAATAACCAGTTGATCGATTACAGATTTGGGTGGTTTGTGCAGGAGGATATCCGCCGTTTCATGGATATTCAAAACAAATACATCCAGGGAACTGCCAGCCAGGATGAAATCGCCTGGGCCAAGGAAAAACAAAAGAGCCGCTGGTTCATCCTGAAGCTCATGACATTCGGCAACTATGTGCATGGCACTCATGTGGCCGGGATCGTGGCGCGGGATAATAGCCAGGCCAAAGTGATTGGCATTAAATTGATTCCCACCCTGTTTCCGCTTGGCAGCGTCAAGGACCAGGTGATGCATGCCCTCAATGAAGGGCAGGATCCAAGCATCGTCGCCCAGATCATCGTCAAGGCGGGCTTGCGACTGTTTGCCAAGAGTCAATCACAGATGTTTGTGGTCCTGGCCCAATATGTCAACGGCCACCAGGCGGATGTTGTCAATGGCTCCTTCGGCACCGCCATGACCCAGGCCAAACTGATTGCGACGCAACTTTTGAAACTGGCCCTGAAGGGTGCCGAGCCCAGTGTCGCGTTGGTGGATGAATATGCCCGCTACCTAATGGATCGCATGGTGGAGGAAAACAAGGCCATGCTGGCTGCCGCTCCCAAGACTCTCTTCGTATTTGCTGCCGGCAATGACGGTTCCAATAACGATTTAAATCCCGTGGTGCCGGCCAACGTGCCTGGTGATAACCGCATCACGGTGGCAGCAACCATGGGCAATAGCAGTTTGGCCAGTTTTTCAAACTACGGGGCCCGCAATGTTGATATTGCCGCTCCTGGTGTGAATATCGACTCAGCGATCCCGGGTGGTACCAAGGCGTCCCTCAGCGGAACCAGCCAGGCAGCCCCCTACGTGGCCAATGTGGCGGGTGCGGTAAAGGACGCCAATCCCCGTTTGACCCCGGCGGAAATCAAAAAAATCCTGATGGAAACCGTTGATGTAAAAGACTTTTTGGTGGGGAAAGTTGCCTCCAAAGGTGTGGTCAATAAGGCGCGCGCCGTGGAAGCTGCAAATCTGTCACAGCAATATTCGGTGGCCGACGCGATTCAGCAGGCACGTAACGCAGTGGCGGATCAGCCGGTTGCCGCGGCTTTTGTGGGAGCGCGTGATCCTTTGTTTATACTGCCTTTATCGTCCCTTATTCGGTGATTTTTCTGATCTTAATTTCTTGCAACCCCTGGACTCATTGGTCTGGGGGTTTTTCTTTAATAATTCTAAACTCAATGGAAATTGTTTTGAGAATTTCCCCCACGCGTGTTATGGCTTCTATGGGTTTTTATTATCAAAAAAACAATTGTGAAGCTGATACCGATCACCGGGTGTCGAGAGACGCACTAAATCCGGTTGGACGGTGGCTTCCAACAAGTTCATGACCATGCTGCGGGTTGCTTTGGCAAATCTCAGCCTGAAGGGGTGGGCGACAATGGGTATACGGATCAGATTTTTTTCATGGATGCTGGGTGGCATGGTCTTATTTACGGGCACGGCGTGGGCTAAGCAAACCGCGTTGGAGCTATTCTGCGACGTCCACGCGACATCGCCCCTTTGTGCATCGGGAGCTTTGCGGGAGTGCAGCACCTGTCATCTCAAGCATCAAAACGAGAGCGCCACCAGCCTGAATGGTTTTGGCAAATGCCTGCAAAAGCAAGGGGCAACTGGCGCCGCGTTTGAGGACAAGTTCCCCGAAGCCCTCCGTGGCATTGGTTCCTTGGATTGCGACGGCGATGGTGTTGCCAATCTCACCGAAATTCTGGCCGGTACCTTGCCAAGCGACCCGCTGGATAAACCCAAAGGCGATGACAAGGGGAATGAGGGTCAAACCTGCGCTGACCGCCGTGCCAAGAGCCGGTGGAACGTCTGCGGGTATGATGCGGACTTTGTCTTTAAAAAAATCCACCAGGATTTTTGCGGAGCGACCCCAACCTACGAAGCCCTCCAGGCTTTTGCCAAGCTGGACGATTCGGCAAAGACCCAGCAACTGGAAAAAGATTTGGAAGAATGCCTTCGCTCAGAAAATTGGGTTGGCAAAGAGGGTGTGGTTTGGCGCCTGGCCCACTACAAAGTGATGCCGCTGCAGACCCTGAAGTCTGGGGTCGAGCAGGGGCAGATTCCTCTGGCTGACTACTACGACGACTACAATCTTTTTGTATACCACCACATCGAGGGGCGTGATGTGCGGGGTATCCTGACCGCCGACTATTTTGTGGACCGGCAGGATAATCCTACCGTCTATACCCCGGTTGAGGAGCGCACCCTGGTACCCGGCTCCAAGGGAATGGTGGGGTCGATTGGTCCCTACCTGCACAATGCGCAGCAGTTTGTTCCGAAAGAGCGCCGGGCCGGCATGCTGACCACCCTGTGGAATTCTACCATGCGCACCATGTTTGCGCATCTTCCCCGCACCAACGCATCGCAAGCGATGCGGGGTTTTTTGAATATCGATATGGCCAAATCCGAAGGTCTGGTTTATCCCCCCAAAGATTACCTGGATCGTACCTTTAAAGATTACGATAACCGCGGTGTGACGGCCGGCGCCTGCGGCCATTGCCATGCGGTGTTGGATCCTTTGACCTATCCCTGGACTCGCTACAATGGTTTGGAAAACCGCTACCCGTTAATTGAAATCGATATCAGCAAGATTTTTAATCCCGAATTGGATAACGGCCCCAATCAATTTGAGAAGGCTCTGACTCTGATCACCGATCGCATTCCTGGACATACGTTGCAGTGGGTTTTGGATAACCAATCCCTTCTGCTGGCACCGGGAACCTACTCCAAAAAACGCATGGAAACCCTCGGGCAGATGTACAGTGGTTCGGAACCGCTGGTGGCCAAAACCCCGGAAGCCGGTTATCTGCTGGGCAAACCGGTGAAGGACCTGGTGGAGTGGGCCAACGTTGCGGCCAATAGCGAGGAGTTTGCGCGAGCGACGGTGTTGGATTACTGGCGCATTCTCATCGGCGAGGAGCTCCTGCAAAAACACAATAGGGAATATACCAAATTGTGGCAGGATCTCATGACGGAAGATCAGTACAGCGTCGAAGCGATGCTGCGCAAACTCGTGAAAACGGAGGCCTACGGTGCACCTTAATAAACTGGCGATGCTAGGACTATGGACGGGTTTGGTATTGGCATCCTGCAGCATGAAACCCAGTCGCAAAGAGTATAATTCCCAGACTCCGGGCGGCAACCCACCGGGTACGGAAGAGCCCGGTGCAGGGGAGGGCGATCAGGATCCTGCGGGTAGCAATGAACCAGGGCTTTCACAGAAAGCCGAGCTGCGATTTAAAAAGCAGTCTCTGCTCAAAGCTGATCTTTCGGCAGCACTGGGAATGAAACCAGACGAGCTGTGCGAAGAATTTGGCAAGTCCTGCATTGACGAACTATACAACCTGGCCCTCGGTGGCGTGGAGGCTTATCAGAGCCAGGTGACCCGCGGCATTGAGAAGAGCGCGGTGACCACGCCGATCGTGCTGGAGCGCCTTATCCTCAATGGATGCAATAAACGAGCACAGCGGGATGTTGGTGATGGCGATGGTGTTATCTTCAAGGTAGCGTTGGATGCCAAGGGTCAATTGGCAAATCCCGATGGCGACGATGTGAAATCGTCGTTGGATAATCTCTACAAACGGGCGGTACAGCGGCCCGTAGAAGCCCATGAAATCAAAGCTCTGCAGGGCCTCTATGAATCGGTGGTGGCCAAATCACCGGATGAGGCCGCGGAAAAATGGGCTGCCCTGTCCTGCTACGCTGTATTAACCAGCCTCGAAGCGGTCTTTTACTAAGGAGACGACCATGACGATCCAAAAGGAACTCAAATCCCGTCGCCAGGCCATTCGGGAATTGTCTTTGGGAGCCGCGGGCTCCATGTCCATCGCCACCATGATGGGGTTTGCCAAAACCTGGGGTGAGGCGCGTGCAGCCGCCCCTCGCGCCCTGAGTGACGCGGATAAAAACCGTCGATTTGTCATCGTCCTGACCGGCTCCGGTGGAGCCTCTATCATCGATAGTTTCCTTGCGTTGTCGGAAAGCGAAGTGGACCGTGCCGGGGGAAACTCCAACACCACCAACTGCT
>JAKQGS010000036.1 GCA_029556045.1 Pseudomonadota bacterium
CCGCCACCACCGCCACCACCGCCACCACCGCCACCAGGATCTTCGCCCCCATCACCGCCGGAGCCACCAGGGGTTTGAACAGGGTTTTCCAGATCCGGGTCTTTGGATTCGTTACGGGCATTGGTGGTTTCATTGCCGTCCAGCCGGTCATCGTCATTGCCATCCCGGGCGTTCTTGTTGGGATTATTTCCTTTGGTCAGATCGGACCCCTGCACCCGCGGATTTTGCCGGGAATCGGGCTTGTCCTTGCGGCCGGCCTCCTGGCTGCAGCTGAGGATGCAGAAAACTGCGAGGGCGAGAATGGGGCGATTGGTCATAAATCCTCCAGCAGTCATGGAAATTTGTATTTCCATATGGATGTTTAATAGAATTCCCTTCCTGTCGTATTCCTGAACGCAGTGAAAGATATGTCATCAGTCATCTTTTTAGGTCTTGGGTGGATCCAAATCGGTCCCACCATTGCATTCCACCTCCCAGTCAAAATCCTCGCGGTTGATGGGAATAGCTTCCGTCTCTTCGGTTTCTTCCACTTCCGGCAGACCAACTGCGCCCCAGGGTTTCGGGCCCCGTTTTACGTAGTAAAAGTTGGTTTTGTCGATTTCTGCGTAATGAAACTGGGCTTCGAGGATTTCTGCCAGATCCAGTTTGACGCAGACAAAATTCACCCGCTGCATATTGGCCCCCACCAGATCGCCACCCACCAGATTGGATTTGAAAAGGTTGGCTTTGGTGAGATCGGCACGAATAAACGAGGCGTCCATCATCTGGGCTTGCTGCAGGTTAGCTCCCCGCAGGTTACCCCCATCAAAAATGCTTTCCTGCATCGTGGCGGCAAATAAATTACTGACGCAAAGGTTGGCCCCCGTCGCATCGATGGAGCTCAGATTTGCTTGCTCCAGGTCCACAAAACAGCCGCTGGCACCTTTTAATATGGCTTTGGTTAGATCCGCTTTCTGCCATTGAGCGTACTGAATATTGGCACCGGCCAGGTTGGCCGCCTGCAGGATGGCATTGGGAAATACGGTTTCATAAAGTTGAGCACCCTCTAGATTGGCGCCTTTGAAGTTAACCCAGTATTTGCGATTGGGATCGTCCGGTGCGTCGGTAGAGGACGAGGTGGATTCGTCCAGTATGGCCCCTTGCATCTGCGCATCGGAAAAATCAGCATTATAGAGAGCGGCCCTGTGAAGTTCCGCCTTATAGAGGTCGGCTCCCTTCCAGCTTGTTTCTTTCAGATTCGCCTGATCCAAAACGGTTTTACGGGCCTGGACCCCTTCGAAGTTGGAAAAACTGAGGTTGGCACCACGAAATTCCGCGCGATCCAACAGCGCGGCCGTCAGGATGATGCCAGACATCGCGGCATTGGGAAACTGCCCGGAAGAGAGGTCAGCCTGCCGCAGAGTGGACTGTCCTGTGATCACCAGACCGTTAGCCATGACATTGGTCATTACCGCCTGGTTCAAGGCGCTATCGAGGAACTTAGCCTGATTGAGGAGGCTGTTATTGAGGCGGGCGCCCGCAAAATTACCCCGTTCGATTACGGCTCCCTCCCAATTGGCCAGGATCATATTGCTTTGTTGCAGGGATGTATCCATCAATTGAGATCTTGAAAAATCTGCTTCCATCAGGCTGGCGCCATCGAAAGATGAGCCGCTGATTTTGGCAAAGGAAAAATTGGCATTGTTGCCAAATGCTTTGGTGAATTGGGATTCTGCAATGGTGGTGTTGTAAAAATCTGCACCTTCGAGGCGGGCTTGCAGAAAATTGGTTTTTTGAATGACCGCATTTTTAAAAACAGCGGACCGGAGGTTGGTCCCCTCAAACGTGATACCGGTTAGGTCCGCCTCCCCAAAAAAACTGTAGGAAAAATCGCCCTGGCTCAGGGTGGCTCCCATAAGTTGGGCCCCAGAAAAGTCAGCATTTTTCAGAACCGCTTGTGGCATAACGGCATTGACCAGATCCGCCCGCACAAATACCGTATTTAGTCCGATGACCCCACCCAATTCCACCCCGGCCATTTTTGCGGCAGTGAGATTGGCTTCCTCCAAACGGGCTCCTGCCATCAGGGACTTTTCCAGGATCGCTCCGGCGAGTTCGGCGCCGGATAGATCGGCACCGATGAGAATGGCATCGGCAAAACGAGCATTCGCCAATAGGGTATTGGTAAATCGTGCTCCTGTCAGGTCGGCGCCGGTGAAATCCGCCTCGCTGAGATCCAGTCCGGCAAAATTGGAATTGATAAAACTACGACCGGCGAAATTGCGACCCACCAACGCTATTTCTTCTTCACCCTGCAACGAAAAGTCACAGTGATCACAGCTTTCACCGGATACCAGCTTGTTGATGTCGGGCTTTTTGACCGAGTCCTCGCTCTTACTGCATCCATGCAGCAAAAGTGGCCCCACTATGAAAGCAATCTGCAGCCAACTACGGTTGTTCGTGATCATCATATGAGTACTCCCACCGCCAGTCCGGCCCATTGAAAATGATTGGAGAGGCCGACTTCCAACGACCCCGTAGTATCGCCGTCTACATAACGAGCCATGGCTTTACCCCCCTGGGTCATGCGATTCTGATCAGTCACCCGGTCAACACCCACGGAACCCTGGATACCCAGGTCAATGCGGGATCTTTTTGAAATGCGGTGGATGGACCACATTTTTTCCGCAAAAACGGCCCCTGCATGGATGTCGTACACGGGATTGGCGCGGAACACCTGGTATTGGAGGCCTGCGGCCATCCGCCCCAGTCTGGGAGCGTTGAAATTCTTAGACACCCCGAGTCCCATGTACTGGTAAGCATCGTCACCCGGCCGATACTGCGCCATGCCGGTGAGCCAGCTGATGTTGACGTCATTTTTGCGGGGCTGTAGGTATTCGGTGCGCACTTCCACTCGCACCTGCGGCTTTTCTGGCACTAGGGCAGCCTGCGACAGTCCCGGTTTTTCCTGATCCGGATGGCGGCTGCTCTCCACGATGATGATGCGGGCTGACTTGCCAAACTTGGGATTGATTCCACCGCCAAAGGCATGCACCTGCAATTGCGGATACTTGACCTTCAGGTATCCCTCAAGAGCACCAGCGCGCCGGGTCGAAAGGTAGAGATTGTGCTCCAGTGACCCGGTCTGTGTGGCGGTGGCGATCACATGCACATAACTGATGCGGGCCAGATCAATGCCATGAAAGCATTCTTCCACCCGCGATGGTTCAAATTGCACACTGTTGAGGGGGAAGTGTATGGAGCAGGAGAAGACCCGCGCCTGTTCGGGCTTATTCAAGCCAGAGTGGCCAGCCTCTGAATTCACGCCCGGTCCTTGAAATATGTCAGGAGACCGCGGCGTTTTACCCTGTGTTGGTGGCAGACCCGTCGGGGTTGGTGGTTCCGTGATTTCCTGAGATCCTCCCGGGCTGGGACTTTCCAAGGCGGCTGGTCCCTCCGCAAACAGGGCTGAAGGTGCAATCAGCACCAGGCTGCACGCCATAAAAATTTGTGACGCCGTGATTCTGGGTTTCAAGTTCATAGATCCCCCAACTGCAGGACAGTCAAACCCTTTTCCCCGTCGAGCATATAAACCACGTTGTCCCTCTGGTGCAGGGAGAGGATATGCCCTGTATAAGTCTGCCGAGAGATGGAGCGAATGGCGGCCGTGTCACTCACATCGACCACTTCCAGGGTGTAAGACTTTTTGTCGTTGTAGGAGAGAAGCAGCACGTGCTGGCCGATCAATACGATGTCCCGCAGAAGCATAGCGGTGGGATAGGTTGCTCTGAGTTGGGGGTGCTCCAGTGTCGATACATCCAGGACCATCAGGCCCTGCTCCATATTGGCCAGATAGAGTGTCGCGTCAGCGGCGGTCATGCGGTTGATATGCCCATCCAGATGCAACCATGTGACCTCTGTCAAACCGGCACCATCCTCAGGTTTGTGAATGGCGATGCCGTCGGCGTATGCGCTGGCAACCACATGGCCGTGATGGGATAACATTGTGTTATAGAAGGTTCTGGTGCTCGGGGATGGTGTGATGATCCTCTGGGGCAGGCGCGGTTGACTGACGTCGATGGTTACCAGCCCCTGGAGATGGCCTGCCAGGTAAAGGCGAGGTTTGCCTTCGGAATCATCGTAGATCAGGCTGTGCGCGTAATCATCCAATTCAGCAAGAGGTAGTTGTGCGATAACTTGCGGTGCTGTGGGATCGCGGGTGTCCAACACCACCAGACCTTTGTTTTGGTCTAAAGCAAAAAGCGCCTGATCGCTCATAGCCAGCGCCGTGATGGCGCCCTGCCAGGGAAGATGTCCCACGACGACTGGTGTTGTGGGCACTTTGAGGCTGATCATGGCAAAACCATTGTTTTGCAGATAAACCGCCCCGTAGTCCCCGGATTGTGTCATCAATGTAGGTTGGTCCACCAGATCGAGCGGGGATGAAATCTGATAGGGAGGCGATGCACTGAGTCCATCGTTACCCTTGTGCTTTTTGCCGCAGCCCTGGTTTGGTGCAATGGCAAACAGGCCTGCAATCATGAATGATAACCTAAGCTTCATGCTTTGCCCTCGTTCGCTTGTTCAGGTCGTCAAGTGGCCAAATATTAATTTTTGGTGAGGAACTATTTGCAAATCATAATAATTTTTGTGAAAATTTACTATTAAAAAGACCTAAGAATTAATCGGGCGGCCAATTAACCAGGATCAAAACTGGGTGGGCAACGCTTATGTCTGGCCGGGGAAGATCCTTCGCGGTGTGTGCGGAGGAGCGTTAAACGATTCGCTAGGCTCGGCAGGCGAGCCTGCAGATATGTTGCCAACATTCAAACAGGACGTGACTATGTTGCAAAGGTATCTCTCTTGGGTGTTGCCAGTTTTGCTGACTGGCGGAATGGGGCGTGTGGCTCTAGCGGTGGATGACCGCTCGGAGATTTCCCCGACGATCCTTTATCAGGCCACCGATGTCCTGACGGGTTACCTGCAGCAGGACATGACCAAAGTTTCCCAGGTCACCAAAAAGGTTGTGATCGTCAACTACACCCAGTCTGAGACCCTTCCCCCATCCCTGAAGGCTTACATTCTCAAAAAGTTGGAGCAGATCAGCACGAAAAATCCGGATACACCGGTGCGCATACTCCAATGCCTGGAATGTCTATCCGTTAAAGCAGAAACGCAGGGGGACGAGATATTCATCAAAAAAGGCGTCAACAGCAAGCAGGAGATGGAACAACTCCTGCAGAAAATGAATGTCCGAAACTACGGTGATATCAATATTACTTACGCCGGACGCTATCTGGTGATGCAGATGAGTGTGGTGGACAAGGATGGGGTGGTAGAATGGGCCAATGAGTATAAGACCCCCATCGGCGCTTACAATGATTCGCAGTGGATCATGGGGGCCAGCGTCGATGGCATTGCATTCATGGACAGCAAGTTTCCCTCCCCCAAGGGTGCCCGTATTTACGTGGGGCAGCGGCTCTTTGGCTTGGGAGCCGTAGGTCTTGCGGCCTCCACCCTGCAAAAATCCGATTCGCTGGCATCGGCCAATACTTATGCGGGATTTCTGGAGTTGAGCCACAATGAATTGTTTAAAGCCTACTGGGAATACATTGAGCTCAGCTACCTGATGGAGCTCGGTATCACCGACTTTAACTCTAAACAGCAACTGGCGGAAAGTTTTGGTATCAAAGCCAAGGTCGGTCAATACTTCACCCTGCGTCTGGCAGCCGCTGCTAATCAGTTTATCAAAAAGCCGGAGGATGATTCGGACATCCATAATCCCGACGGCGCTCCGATCATCAAGAACAACGAGCCATTACCAGCCCGGTTGATCATCGGTGTCGGCATTGAACTATAACTCCGCATGGAGGTGGGTATGAAGGCTTTGTTATGGATCATGCTAGGGACCGCATCAACCCTGTGGGCCGCTGAATCCAGTGAGCCCGTGCTGGACGTCTATGAAAACTATGGCGATTTTGTACTGGTGGAGAAAAACAAAGTCACGCGCTTTGTCACACCGCAAAGCCTGCATGCGAATGGAAATTTTTCCATTCGCATCAAACGGGCCCCTGCCCCGGAGACCGTGAAAAAGGAAATCACGCAGGCGGATCGCATTGAAGCCCGCAAGCTGATGTATAGTGCCAATCAGGCTTTTTTTGCTGGCAATTTTGAGAAAGCCTGGGAGTTGGTGGAGCAGGCCGAAGTCAAAGACCCCTCGTTTTTTCGCATCAAGAGCATGAAGGCTTCGCTGCTCTACCGCATCGGTTCCAAGGACCTGGCTGTGGCCCTGTGGCAGGAATCCCTGTCTCTGAATCCCGACCAGCCGGAGATCATCGAGATTCTGAATAAGACCGCGCGGGAGTTGGGGGAAACGGAAAAGGCTCTGCTCCAAGCGGACAAGTCACAAGTCCCGGCTGCAACCACTGCCACGAAATCTGTGGACTCCTCCGCGGCACCTTCCGATAAACCGGCCCCGGACAAGGAGGTCATCCGATGATCAACTGGCGTCTCAAACCCCAACTCATGCTCAAGCTTATGCTCATGCTCATGCTAGTACTTCCCTCCGCGGTGCATGCCCAGGAATTGAGTGATCAATTGAAATTGGAAAGTGAGATCGAAGGTCGACTGGCTCGCAAAATCGGTTTTGTGCTGGCACCCGAGTTATACAAACTGATCATCAATGCCAAGATGGAGTGGGTGACTGAAAAAGTTGTGCTGGAGGGGGAGACCACCTCACAAAGCGCAGGCACCGAGAAAGACAAGCCGACGGAAGCCCTGCCCGGATTCCAGATGGTGGAAGATCCCCAAAAAGCTGGCGGAGACAAGTTGGAGAAGGCCAGCAAAAGCAAGTTTAAGTTCCATAAATATCTTCGCATGAACAATCTCGATGTACACCTGATCCTGGATGAATCGGTGGCGACCGATAAAAAGGACTACGTGGAAATGCTGGTGCGGCAGGATCTGGACAGCGCCTACGGAGCCAAAGGGCACCTGCTGGTCAAGCAGTTCAAGCTGATTGAACCCCAACTGCCGTGGCATAAAGCCGTGAGCCGGTGGTTTTACGGCTATCTTGACCGCCGGGGTGGCTCGGCCCTGGATCTCCTGTATCTCCTGGGTGTTTTTTCGATGATTCTACTGCTGATCGTTTGGCTGGTGGCGCGGCTGCGGCGCAGCTTTCGCAAGCCTGCTGGATCTTCGGTTGTGCCTATGGCTGATCCGGAGCGGGGTCTGGACAAGTCGGAAGAGGATGTTGCCATTGACAGCATTCTGAATCTTCTGGTGGAAGCCATCGCCCAAAATCCGCTGCCGGTGCGTAGTTTTATGCGGCAATTGCAGGATACCCATAAGAAAGCGTTGCTGGCGGCCACCAAGACGCCGGCCCTGACCTCCTTCTTTCAGCAATTGATGAACTTTCCCCACCCATCTGATGCCAAGGATGTCAAAGATAAAAAGGATCTGAAAGCCAAGCTGTCCATGATCCGCATTGATCTTGATCGCTTTTTGAAAATCCAGGCGCAGCAAGAGACCCAGCCGTTTGGATACCTTCCACTGATGGATGATCAGCAGATTCACCAGGTGGTCGCGGCTGAAGCGGATCCCACTGCCACCATGAACATCCTGTGCAAATTTTTGAGTAAAGGGCAGTTTACCGCATTGACGAGTCGTCTCACCGTGGACGAGAAAGTCAAACTTTTCAAATCCCTCAAAGCCGATGAACCATCGGAAGCCGACGTGGAGCGGGTGGAGCATCTGATGCGGGCCCGCTTTGAAAAACTCAAGGGTCAGAGTTCAGTTCTGGCGACGGCGGCAGAGGCCCTGGAAAAGGAATTTTTGGAAAACGATGCGGATGTGGCCCAGCTGATCGAAAGACTGAAAGCGGAGAATTATCCCCT
>JAKQGS010000061.1 GCA_029556045.1 Pseudomonadota bacterium
GCAGAAAGAAACAGACAAGCACCACGACCACCGGGACAACGAGGGAGAAAAGGCTGACACCAGCCGCGAGGCAGCCCGTCGGCGGGGACGGCGATGACCGCTGCTACGCTCAGGATCTGGCGGGCCCGCCAGGTTCTGCAACTGGCGGTGCATCAATTCTTTAACGACCGTCAATTCCTCTCCATCGACACGCCGATCCTGGTAACCGCTCCCGGCACCGAAGTGTACCTCAACTACTTTGACACCACCTGGGTGGATCACCGCCTGCAGGAACACACCCTTTATCTGCGTTCCAGCCCGGAACTTCATCTTAAACAGGCTCTGGCTATGGGAGCAGACCGGGTCTACCACCTTGGCAAATGCTTTCGCAACGAGGGAGAATACAGCCGGTGGCACCATCCGGAATTTACCATGCTGGAGTGGTATCAAACGGGGATCGGCTATCAGGACTTCATGACCCAGACGGAAGAGTTTCTGCGGTACACCGCTTCTGCGCTGCGACCATTTCAGGGAGCTTTGTCCTTCGAGATTCCTGCACGGATCCCCCGATTGACGGTGGCGGAGGCCTTCGAGCGATTTACCGGCATTCCCTTGCAGGATCAGGACACGGATCTTGCCACCAAGGGCCTGGCCAAAGGAATGAAATCCCTGCAACCGCAGGACGATTTTGAGACGGCATTTTTCAAATTGCTTTTGGACTACGTGGAACCGGGGCTGGCCGCCATGGGCTGCGTCTTTCTCATGGACTATCCAGCGTCCCAGGCCGCTCTGGCCAAAGTGGAAAACGGTGTGGCCCGCCGCTTTGAGCTTTATGTGAATGGGGTGGAGCTGTGTAATGCCTTTCAGGAACTGACCGGTGCCGAGGCCAACCGCCAGCGGATCCAGGAGGCCAACCTGAAGAGAAGTCTATTGGGTAAGCCCATGGTGCCGGACGACGATGATTTTATGGCCGCCATGACCCAGGGCCTGCCGGAGTGCTGCGGCAACGCCCTGGGATTTGACCGTTGGCTGAGCCTGCTCACCGGAGCGTCCTTTGATCAGACGATCCCCTTTCGCCGCGGCGGTTGTTTCCAGCGGGAAATTCCCAGTTAGAAAGCAGCCTCACAGAAAAGAAGCCGGGGTCATAACAATAACGCCACTCCCCTCAGCCATCCCAATAGTACGATCACCTTTTGCACTGAATGTCGGCGATCACAAGTCCAAATCCCGCCTTATTGGCGAAATTTCCCTGCTCATCAAAAACCACCTGCCGCACACCATCCTGCCAAAACACCGGCTTTGCGGTATCCTTGATCGCTTCGGAAAAGCCGAAATGGCGGCATAATCCATCGTGATCCGAAGCAGCACTGACTTCCGCCATGCGGGGGCTGTCGATTTCCACCCGAGGTTTTTTGACCAGAAAGGAGCTTTCACCTTGAGGGGTCATCAAATTAACATCCTTGGCGTCCACCGAAAGGGTAGTGCACATGAGGCGGGCGTATCCCAAACCAAACCCCCGCGTCCGGACCATTTCACCCGCGGCGTTGATCTCCACATTGGTATCGACTTTTTCCTTCTCAATGCCGCCGACAGCGCTGGCAAATCCCAAAGCGGCGCAGACGTCATGCTGGTTGCTATGGTAACTGATGGGATAACCATTCCAGCGTGGTTTCGTCACCAGATTCAATCCTCCGCCCTTTTCCTCCACCAGATTAACCCTTGGCCAATAGGGGCCGATATCATCCTGACAAAGCAGGGAGGTAATGGCAGTTGTTGTCTTTGCGCCTGCCACACGAGCCACATTGTTGATAACAACCCCCGCAGCAGCGAAGGAATCCAGGATAGGTTCACCAGGGGCAACCCGGTCGAAACCAAACAGACGGCATACGCCCTGGAGGTCAGAATCGCTGGCGATACCATAACGACCGCCCCGCAGGTCATGGAGCATGGGTTTTTGGATCAAGGCCACCTTTTGTGTATTAATGACAAGACGCTCATATCGCCCACCCCGCTCATAAGCATCACCGCGGCATCCCAATGCCTCGATTTTTTCGACTCCTTCCTGACGACCACTTAACACTCCCGCACTGTTGATGATGGCTACCAGGGGGGTTTCTCCCTCATCTCCACCATCCGTCGATGCGGTGCGCAAAGTCGCCGGCACGGCCGCACCATACCCAAATAGGCTGCACACACCATTCAGATCGGAGGAGGCGGCGACGGGTCGCTGGGTCACTCCATCGAAAAAACCAGGATTTCCGATCACAACAGTTCCATCATCCGATAGGTTCAGACTGCTAAACTCGGAGCTGGGCAACCGAAATCCCTCAGCCTGCGCCATGCTGGACAGACCACCAAAAACAAAGACTAAACCTTTTAAAATTCGCATCATGACGCCCCTCTCGGAGGTAGAATAAGTTGATAGCGTTCGACCCTTTATACCCCCGTCTTTCCTGCATTCCCATAGATAATTGACCAAAACACCACATTGCTCACCGTGGTGATGACTGGGCGAATTTTTCACCACGATGGTGGTTTATTTTAGCGAAAAGTCCGATAGGCTGATTGATAGGGCCTCCGGGTTCTTTGCACGGTCTGAGAAACCGTGGTAAGGCCACGATTCTCGAGTGGACTGTAAAATGTGAGTGAGGAAAATGACCCAGCTGTCTTTGGTGCCATACCTACAGGAGAAAATCGCCGCCTATGTCAGCGCCAAGCGCTTTCATAGCCTCATGACGCTCTCAACCAAATCTGGGGTTCCCTATAACACGGTTCGTCGCTTGGCTAACGGTCAGGTGGACAAACCCACGCTGGAAACCGTTTTGGCCATCCTCAACGTCGTGGAGTCGCGAGCTAACCTGGTCAAAACCGTGGAGCGGTTTTTCCCGGGTATCGGCAACCTGATAGCCAGCGTGCATACTGCCACAGGATCGACCGCAATCACTGATGCCATGGTGGATATGATGAGTGAGGATCAGGTATCCTTTCGCATATACTCACTGGCAGGTACCCGCGTCGGTACCACCCGTGAAGATGTTCGTCAATTATTTGGAGAGGATGGTCTGAACAAGCTGGCAGCCCTCGTGGAACAAGGTATGGTGGTCGACAATGGCAAGGGTGTGCTGCATACACCAGACTTGGAATATTCCACCGTGAACCCTCACGCGATGCTGCGCAAAATGCGCCACTGTCTCGATTTTTTTGACAAGTCTCTGATTGGCACCGATGCGGCAGCCCTGGCCATTCAGACCGAAGCCGTGAATGTGGAAGGACTCAAAGCCCTGAGACAGGCGGCGCGAGATTTTCATGTGCGCCTCTCCGAAATTAAAAAGGATCCTCGTTACCAGGGAGACATCCCCTTTTATGCAATACTTTGCATTGGCCTCCTCGACTCCCGGAACTTTCGTCCGGAATAATCCCTTCATTAATTGCAAAAACCCCGGAGGTTTTTGGCCTCCGGGGCATGATCGGAAAAGGTTGAACCACCCAGCTGCATCAGCGGGCGCATTCAACCATTGAATAACCAATACCAAAATCGCGAGTATCAACAACCGCTCCGCTATCGTTCAGTTCCACATTCTTTCCAACCCGGGTATTGCTGTGATTGGTGGCACCACCTTCATATCCAAATGCCATACAAACGGCATCTGCACCGCTGTGACGGCTAACCGGCAGCCCGTTTACCAGGGGGTTAACGATACGAGCCTGCCCATTCGGCAACTCTACAATCTCAGTCTTCGGAGCCGGTGCCTCGATCGGTGTACCATTGTCACGGCAGGCAATGGTCCAAATAGCCGTGCCATTGGTGTTGACGCGAGCATACTTACCGGCTTCGCTGATAACGACCGCGCGGTCATCGTCGTTTTCGCCGTTGTGGGCGGACTTGGTTTGCAGGCTTCCCTCGATGAAAGAACCGAAACCATACATTTTGCACACGCCGTTTTCACTGGAATGGAAAGACAGGGGTAGAGTTTCGCCACCACTACGGTAGAACGGATCGGATATCACCACCGAGCCGTCGTCACTGCGGGAAATTCCGCCAAAATCGCGGCTGGGAGCCGAGGTTTCACCGGTCAGGCAGCTGATACGGTAGATGTGGCTGCGGGTATCAAACCCAGCCATGGTGCCTGAGCTGCTGATCCGCACGCGCTCGGCATCAACATCTCTGCCGCTGCCGGAATCGGTAGAAACACTATCCCAAACCGAGCTGGGAAAACCATAAAGGCGGCATACACCGTCATAATCGGAATGTTCGGAAAGGCCATAGTTCACGCCACTATATTGAAAACGAGGCTGCACAATGGTCACCGACCCATCAGTATTGCGGGTCAGAGACCCATAGTTGGTGCTCGCTGCCAAAGCGGAACCCGCCGATAACATAACAAAACTCGCCAATACCAAAACTTTCATACATCCTCCGTCATTTCCCCCGCAGGGTGAAGTTGCTCATCTTTCGTTGACAGACGAACCACTATCCCGCGGTGGAGATCACGGCAATGAGTTATCGGCGGGGGGAGTGCATTAACCCATCATGGTGATTTTGCCACCCCAAAATCATCATCATGGTGAGCAAGTCAAAGCTTCAATAGCTGTTCAACTACCGGTGCAACGACGGTATTGCGATCGATTTTCAAAGCATTACCCGCAAGCAGATCAACCCCCGTGCTCCGAGAGAAAAGACTATAGACGGTATTGATCACCGAAGGGGCGTTCAAATAGTCATGAATACTATAGGAATTTGGCACCACGGGTTTAGACAATCCGGTGGCAAAGTCAAATGGACGCCCCATACACTTCAGCCGATCCGGATCCAACGCCAGGTGGGCCGCGGATAGGTTTTCTGTCTCGGACATAAAGTCTGAGGATCCGATCACCATATCACCCTGAATGCCTTTACCTGCAAAAATAAACGAATTATTGAGAGGGTTGTGGTCGGTTCCTGTTGCATCAATGGGTAGTTGCTGCTGCCGCATGGTCCGGGAAAACTCTGACGCCACCATCAAGGTTGTCAGATCAAAAAAACTGCGTTTATCATCGTAAGGAGTGTCTTTTAATGTCTGTAAAATAGCCGCGATATCCGCGCTGAGCTTGGTGAACTCTTCAGATTGCTCCTTGGCATCATCCGGTGAATGATTGTCAAAATCTCCATCGTAGCTGATCACGGATGAACGGGTGATACCATTCCGGAAATACTCCAGCGACAATTTCAACTGGGCCACAGCAGAATTATCCTCATTGAGAATGTCGTCTTCGATGCGTGCCTCCTTCATCTTCCGCGCTAAATCACCGTACTGACCCAATGAAGAGGTCAGCTGCTCAGCGCCGCGGCTTACCTTACCTAAATTTGCTGCGGCCAACTCTCGATTTCATTGCACCAGAAACTGCGGGGATTTTTCCATCAATGTTTGGGGACTCGGCACGGTGATTTTTTGGGATAGTCCTTTGGCATCCCGACCGTTGATCGTGACACTGGCACTCCCATTACTGACATCAAAACCAAAAACCTGGCCAATCAAAGTGTCGATGGGCGTTATAGTTTTGCCCGCATTTAAATGGGGTACAAAAGACGCCCGCATAATTCTGAATCAGACCTGTTGCTGTCATGCTCCGCGGACGTGCATCAAAGAGGTAAGATATCCGTCCCTCCCTCCTACAGAACCATAAGAAAAAATGTGGGTCCCCTGCCGAATCTTTAGCCATAGCCAAATTGGGCCATGGTAACGATAAGCCCCCCTAAACCCGCAAAAGCCCCTTTGAGGAAAAAACGACGTGAGAAAGAATCCGGAGCAAGGGATTGGTCGTCGGCAATGCGACCTTACCTCTCCGATCGCAATCCGCTTACTTATCCAAATACCTGATTATTTTAAACTTTTAGCTGAATCAATAATGGATTTTTATCCCGGATCATCCCACTTTGAAAAGAAAATGCCTAGTTTCTCGCCATCGCGTCAGGTGCTAGGTTTTCTTCAAAGTAGTTTTGTCACCAAAAATTCTGGCATCCAGAGAGGTTATTTCTTTAGCTGCAGCTTCATTTAGAAATTGCAAAAATGAAGGCAATTCAACACTAACGGTATGCCAGACAGTTTTGAGATTAATGTCGTGGTAGGCATGAATTAAATGATTACGCATCCCGACGATTTTTGACCAGGGTACCTGTCCATTAGTTTTCTTAAATTCATCACTCAGTTTGCCAGACGCCTCGCCAATGATTGCCAATTGATGGCAAGTCGCGAACTGAGTTTTTTTGTCCGCTGCGAAGTCGTCATAACTCATGCCGTTGGTAAAAATTCGGATATTTTCGCCTGCATGTAAAATATCTATCAGGAGCGCATTGTCGTCACGCCGCGACATACAGCACCTGCGCAGTTGTGAGGATTTCTCGCTTACGAATCCAGTTATGAGATTCCTCAATCGCCTCTTTACTGACGAGATCAACTTTGCAGCTAAATATTTCGGACAATTCTTGCTCTATTCCAGCGAACTCGATCAAACCGACGGTTCTCCCGGCAGCAAAGGTCACGAGCAAATCGATGTCACTCGTGTCAGGTTTGAAATCCTTCAGTAG
>JAKQGS010000102.1 GCA_029556045.1 Pseudomonadota bacterium
CGCTGCCATTCCCACCCTGATGGTGTTCAACAAGGCGGATCAGCTGGATGACAAGTATCTGGGCAAGATCCTGAAGTCCGCCTATCCGGGCAGTGTGATCGTTTCGGCATTGAATTTCGACGATATGATCCGATTGCGGGATACCGTGTATGACTTCTTTAAAAAGAACATGCAGCGTTTTTCCGTATCGATCCCTGTGACCGATCAGGCAGCACAGTCGGTTGTTTACAAATCCTGTCTGATTCTGAACAAAGAATATACGGACGAGGATCACATGGTGTTTGAAGTGCAGGCCACCATGGCTGTCAAAAACAAACTCAAACTTTATGTCATTGGTGAGGCGGTGGAAGCACCGGGCTCGCAGGAAGTCTCATAGGAGAACGCAGGATGTCGTTAATCCAGTTGGATCGGTCCTTTTTTACTGCTGAACTGAACCAGAAAACCGAGTCTCTTGTGGCGGATGCCACCGATGCACTGACGCTTCTCAAAACCGGTCGCTCCCGCGGGGGGGAGTGGACGGGATGGTTTGATTATCCCCGAAAAAAGGGCTTTGATGAGGTTGCCGCCGTAGAGCAATACGTCCGGGAGTTGCCGGTCTCCTATGACCTTGTGGTGTTGGTCGGGGTGGGAGGCTCCTATTTGGGGGCACGAGCCTGCATCCAGGCTCTGAGTCATACCTATTGCGGATTCAAAAAAAGTGGCGCTACCGATGGCCTTATCCCCGTGGTCTTTGCGGGACATCATCTGTCCGAACATGATCTCCATGACCTTCTTGATCTCCTCAAGGGGCATTCTCCCCTGATCAATGTGGTCAGCAAATCCGGTACCACCACTGAGCCTGCGGTGGCGTTTCGGGTGCTGCGGCAGTACATGGAACACCGCTATGGCCGCAAGGAGGCCGCGCAACGGATCGTTGTCACCACCGATGCCCATAAGGGCGCCCTGCGTGTCATCGCAGAGGAGCAGGGATACGCCTCATTTGTGATCCCTGACGATGTTGGGGGACGTTACTCGGTGTTAAGTCCTGTTGGATTAGTTCCCATCGCGTTGGCCGGCATCCCCATTCGTCCGATCGTGGAAGGGGCGGATCAACTTTTTCAGGAACTGCATCAGCAGGATTTGGAGCATCATCCCGTTATCCGCTACGCCTGTGCCCGTTCGGCAGCATGGTCTCATCAAAAATCCATCGAACTGATGTCCTATCTGGAGCCTCGCTTATTTCATCTGGTGGAATGGTGGAAGCAGTTATACGGGGAATCGGAAGGCAAAGAGGGCAAGGGTATTTTCCCCGCGGGACTGGCCCTAACCACCGACCTGCACTCTCTGGGACAGTTGGTTCAGGAGGGTTGTCGCAACCTCTTTGAAACATTTTTGCATTTTGGTCACAGCGCTCAGGGCCCCAAAGTGGAGATCCCCCGCCAAAAAAATGATGACGACCAGCTGCACTATCTGGAGCGTCACAATTTTGCAGAGATCAACGAAAAGACCCTCAAAGGGGTTAAGCTGGCGCACTTCGAGGGAGGAGTGCCCTGCCTGGAGTTGCGGATTCCGGCCTTGGATGGTTACCATCTGGGGGCACTTCTGGCCTTTTTCCAGGCATCCTGTCCCGTCAGCGCTCTGCTTTCCGGGGTGAATCCCTTTGATCAGCCGGGAGTTGAAGCCTACAAAAAAAACCTCTTTGGTCTGTTGGGGAAACCGGGGTTTGAGGATCTGGGGAGAGAACTGCGTTCTCGACTAAGTTAGATTCTGCTGCAAAAGGCCGGTGCAAGGGATGTGTCCAAGAGTTACAATGATGCCCAGCATGGCGACATTTCCCAGTATGGTGACGATCACATGATGGGACCGGAGTTTAAACTTCCTGCGGAACTATTTGTGAAAAAAACCATTCTGGTAGAGTTGGGCCATGCGGATAAATTACCGGATAATATCAAAATCTGCTTTGAAAAACCGGCGGTGGAGTGCCTGACTGCATCGGTTAAAACCACACCGATACTTAAACCCCATGAAGAGGGTGGCAAAAAGAAGGCAATGTTCAACTGAGTCCTGCACTGGGGGCGCCGCATGGGGCTCCTGCCCTACAGCTGCATGCGTTCCCTTAAGAATGCCCCCAAATCTTCCCTAATTCTTACTTATTTATAATATGCATAATCTCTAAAATAAAATAGAAATCACCCGATGTACCTCTCAGGTTACCGATCCAGGGTAGGGGGAGGGGATGCCGAATTGCAGCTTGGAGCAGGTTTTGGTCGAGGTTTCGCTCCTGGTGTCAAAAAAGGCACAGGAACAAGAGGTTGCGGTTCGTTTTGAGTCCGTGAAGGACGTTGTTCTCTGGGGTGAGGATACGAGTATCGAACAGGTGCTCTATAGCTTGATCTCTCAAAGAATGGATGCTCTTCGGGAGAAACTGGGGCGCTGGATCAGGGTCTCCGCGTTTGAAGATAATGTTCGGGTGGTCCTGCAAATCCGGGATAGCTGCCTGGACAAAAGCGTAGACTCAGGGGAGCAGGTGTTGCAGATTTCTGGGTCTGAACATGAAGGCGAAAAGAACCCTGAATTCGGGCTCGCCCGAACAAAGGAAATATTTAAAGAATGGGGCGCGACGATTCATTTCATAGCGGGCAATGACCCCCGCATTGAGTTGCGATTCCGCAGGGCATCCTGCTAAAGCAGCGTTCCTATGCCACTGAAATCCTGCCGATCGGAGAATCAACCAGGGGAGCCGGTTTCTCGCGGTAATCGAGATGCCAGTTACTCCCCCCTTTGTTTAGTCGGCTAAAACCGGCTCGATGGTCGTGGCCAATTGCATGGGGAGATCTTCCTCCATGCCCGGAGTGGTGGACGGCACGACCATCGTTTCCCGCACCTCCTGGCGGATCACGTCCAGAGGCTCCACCGGTACATTCATCTCCAGCTGGACCAGGGTATTGGGTTGGCCCACTTCGATCTCCTTGCCGGTCTTAACGGAAATCATGGAGGTGACGGTGGTCACGACGTTGGGGCCCTTTGGTTTGATGACTTCGATGGTGGTCCCTTTCTCCACTTTATTTAAGAGTTCAACGGTAGCGATGGTGCTTTCCGGCTCCACGGCGGTGACCTGTCCCACAATGTCATGGGAGTGGCGGTACCCCCCCACCCGGTTGGTGTTTTCCTTGTCGAGGCCGTCGATAAAAAATCCCGACGTGTAACCGCGGTGGGAGAAGGTTTCCAACTCCTGGCGCCAGGTCGGATCAAAACGGAATCCTTCGGGACTGAAGTAACTGTCCACACCCGCGCGGTAAATCTTGGTGGTGGTGGCGCCATACATCACGGACTTCATACGGCCTTCGATTTTCAGGCCATCCACACCGGCTTCGATGATCTTGTCCAGGAAATCGATGGTGCAGAGGTCCTTCGAGTTAAAGAGGTAGGTGCCGCTTTCGTCTTCGTGGATGGGGAAGTATTCGCCCGGACGTCCTTCCTCCACCACATAGTACTTCCAACGGCAGCTGTTGGCACAAACACCACGGTTGCCGTCACGATCCGCCATATAGGAACTGAGGTGACAGCGACCGCTGTAGGTCATGCACATGGAGCCATGGACAAAAACCTCCAGTTCCATATCTGGCACCTGATCCCGGATACGTTTAATATCGTTAAGCGTGACTTCCCGTGCCAGCACCACCCGCTTAGCCCCCAGTTTTTCCCACATCCGCACGCTGCGGTAGTTGGTGGAGCTGCTTTGGGTGCTGACGTGAATGCGCAGGTTGGAGTGCTCCTGCACCAGTTCCATGACGCCGAGATCGGCGACAATCACCGCATCCACGCCGATCTGTTCCAGGTATTTCACAAAATTTGGCAGCGCCTTGATCTCTTTGTTATGGGCGATGATGTTGAGGGTCACATAGACCTTCTTGCCAAGGCTATGGGCATAATCCACCGCCTCTTTGAGGGCGCTCATACTGAAGTTGTGGGACTGGGCCCGCAGGTTAAAGGCTTTGCCGCCCAGATAGACGGCATCCGCGCCGTACTGAAATGCGGTTTTGAGTTTGCTCATGCTGCCCGCAGGAGCCAGAAGTTCGACTTTACGCATAATGGGGACTCTCTTTTCTGAATTCAGTTTACAGGACTGATGGTGGTTCCCGGCTCACGACGGTGGCCGGACCGAGCGGTTAATTCTCATAGAAATCGGGTGTTTGGCAACACTTAGCGCAGGATTCTGAAAAAAGTTCAACCTCAGTATCCATCGGCCATGCTTAGGCGGCGACAAATTCCGCCGGGAGTCCTTGATTTTACCATTGTTTCAGGGATTATCTCCGTGCTAGAGGGAGATTTGACTGCTTGGCCAGTTTTATGGGGGAACAGGAATAATGGCTCGGTATTTCAGGAATTGGCTCTTGATCGTATTGTTGGTTGCTGCGGGATGCCGTGGCACCGATGACGTTTCTCAATCGTCCCTAAAGAATCTTTTTCAAAACTCACTGCGGCGCGACGCTCTATCTCACGAGGCGGAAAGTGTTGTGCGCCTCGACTCCGGTTGCACCGCTTTTTTCATTGAAAATTCAAAAGGTCAGGTCATCCTCGGTAGTGCAGCTCACTGCATGAAGTACAAAATGGAGGAGTGGTGCCAGCAGGGGACATTTAAGGATAACCACGGGAGAACCGGTGCCTGCGACGAAATCCTCGTCACGGCAAAAGACACCGATATTGTCATCTTTCGGGCCAAAGAATATGACCCAGCCTGGATCACCCGTCCTCTACGTCTTGCGGCCTATGATGCTGAACCGCAGGACCGACTTTGGATGATCGGATATCCGGGGGATATCAACCGGAAGGGACGCCTGACGGTTACTGAAAATTGTTGGGTAATGGCCAATCACCAGCCTAGCCCCTATCCCCCCAGTATGCCGCACCAGGGTGACACAGTTTTTACCCATAATTGCTCCACTTACGGCGGCAATAGCGGCGGGCCCATGGTGCGGGAAGGCTCCCGCGATGTCGTCGGAGAGCCCTATACCTACCTGCCAGATTATATGATCCTGATGCCTGCAGATGGTCGTGAATATATCGCCTCCGGTGCATCGATGGCGCAATTTGCTGCCAAACACCGGGACCGTTTGGTGGAACTAGGCCTAAGCCTTTCGGGACAACTGCAGAAGGATATGCAGGACCTGCCGGTTCTACCGGAGGCTTCCGCGGGTGTGGCGCGATTTGTTGCGGCCTGCCAGCGTGCTCAGGCCACTCAACAAACCCAGCAGGGCGCATCGGATACGGCTTTATTACTACTGCAGCTGACTGGCACCAGCGACTGTGGGGAAGCCGGCATCAAGCTGTCCACCACCAGCGAAATTGCACTGCAGTCCCTGAATATTGCGGATCTCAGTATTTTTGGCAGCGGTCTCTTTGATGAAAATCTCAAAATGCTCTATCTGGATGGTAATCCCATCCGTGATATTGCGCCTCTCAAGTCGCTACAATCGCTGCGAGTTCTGCATCTGGATCTCACCGGATTTCAAAACGTCGAGGACCTGGCGACGATGCCGGCCTTACATGAGGTTTCATTGTCCGGCAATGGCATTGAAGATATCAGCGGCTTTGGTAAGGACGAAGGCTCCATTAAACTTAAAAAGGTGTACCTGGACAATAATCGCATCAGCGATGCCTCAGCCATGGCCATCATGGGAGAAGGTTTGACAGCAACCTTCAACGGCAACGCCGGGGATAACCGTCGTCTTATACAATCGCTGGCCATTGCGGGATTGAAGTTTAAGGAACTGGGGCTGGCGGATTTGAGCCTGGAAAATCTTGACGGTCTGCCCTGGGACACCTTTCGCCGCCTCAAGACTCTGGTACTGGACGGCAACAAAATTCAGGACATCACGCCACTGGCACCTTTGGGACCATCCGTCAGCGAGTTGTCATTGGCCAATAATCGGGTGGGGGATGTTACTTCTCTGGGTAACTATATTATGTTGAGTCGACTGGATCTGTCACAAAATCAAATTCAAGAGGTGACTCCTCTAGCCAGTCTGAGCTTACTGTCCAATCTGAATGTGCGATTCAATCAGATCGAAGATTTTTCTTCCCTCAGCGGGTTGGGATTTTTGCAACGGCTGGATGTGCGGGATAACCCGGGCACTGTCAACGGCCAGTGCCCTCACCCCAGAGCTCAGTGCCTCTGGGAGTAAAATTTTTGGGTCTAGCATGACCTACGAATAGGCCAAAATAGCCAGGGCAACCCCCCTAAATCGGGAGCCGTGAGCTGTTAGAATTCAGCCACAAAATCCCGAGCTGATTTTCATACCCGTGGTTCAATCGGGATTTAATCCAGCCCATCGTTTGCGGCTCATCCATTCAACCCCAAATACTTGATCCGCCATGGATTGATTGTGATAACG
>JAKQGS010000140.1 GCA_029556045.1 Pseudomonadota bacterium
GGCGTGACGAGTCATCATCCCGCTCGCAGGGGAAGAACCGGGACGGACAACGTCCTCCTCGTGGCAGCCCCGAAGGTCAACGACACGGAGGGCCAAAGGGTAAAGGGCAGCATCAGCAGCGTCCTCAGGGGGATCGTCGTCCGGATCAGGGTGGTCAGGGATCTCAGGGAGGACAAGGTTCTCAGGGTGGTCAGGGAGGAGGCGGACGATCTGGCCGCAACCGCAACCGTAGGAACAAGAACAATGGTGGATCCGGTGGTGCTGGTCCCAGCGGTCAATCAGGTAACTAGGTTAAGGGCGTAGGGGATTAAAACAATGGCCAAATTATACTTTCGATATGGAACAGTAGGCAGCGCCAAAACCATGAATCTTCTGGCTGTTGCCCATAACTACCGGTTGCAGAATAAAAAAATCCTTCTCTTGAAGCCATTGGTGGATACTCGTTTTGGTGCGGAAGTTATCAAATCGCGGGCGGGTTTGACTATGGATGCCGATATCATTGTGAATGACCAGACAGAACTGACGATGCAGCAGCTGGAAGGGGTGGAATGCCTGCTAGTGGATGAAGCCCAGTTTATTGCCCCCGTCGTGATTGATCAGTTGCGCCATATCGCCAGCGAATGGGATGTGCCAGTTATTTGTTATGGCCTGCGCACGGATTTTCGCACCCGGTTGTTTCCGGGATCATTGCGTCTTCTGGAAGTGTCAGATGCGATCGAGGAAATCAAAACCACATGCGCCTTTTGTAACAAGAAAGCTATCTTTAATCTGAAACTGGTGGATGGTGCTCCTTCGGTCGATGGGCCGCAAGTGGATCTAGGGACGGAGGAAAAGTATCTTCCCGCCTGCGCGGGATGCTATTATGAGCAGGTCGCTCCACCGCGTCGTCTGGAGGAGGGTTCCGTCGAGGATGCCACCGAGCGGTCATTTCACTGAGTGAATGGGTTGAGTTGGGGCCTTTAATATGAAAAAAATTCGTGTGCCCATAGCCGCCCAACCTGATGACACCACCTGTGGTCCCACCTGCCTTTTTTCCGTATATCAGTATTATGGGGACATCCTCCCCATCGAAAAGGTGATTTCCGAAGTGCATACGTTGGATGATGGGGGAACCCTTGCGGTCATGCTGGGTACCCATGCCCTTAGTCGGGGTTACCGGGCCACCATATACAGTTACAACCTCAATGTCTTTGACCCAACCTGGTTTTATCTGCCCCGGGAAGCCATTGCTGACAAATTAAGGGAGCAATTGGAACATAAAACCTCCCAAAAGATGCAAATAGCCAGCAGGGCCTACCTCAAATTTCTGGAACATGGTGGTGAGCTTCGATTTGAGGATCTGACCGCCAATCTCATCAAAAAATACATGCAGCGAGAAATCCCTTTGATAACGGGGCTTAGCTCAACCTATCTTTATAAAACCAGTCGCGAATTTGGTCCTGACAACGTTGACGACGACATTCGTGGGGTGCCGCAGGGGCACTTTGTGGTGCTGGCGGGCTATGACTCACAGTCCAATACAGTTTTGATCGCCGACCCCTATCAAAAGAATCCGGTTTCTCCCGACCAGGTGTATTATATCAACCTGGAACACCTGGTTTGCTCCATACTCCTCGGAGTATTGACTTATGATGCAAACCTTTTAGTCCTTGAAAAGGGGGTTTGAGACACTAACCCATGAAGAACCTGATTGTCGTCGACTCAACCCAGGACTGGCGCTTTGACATACCGGACGTGGAAGTTATTTCCGCCAAAAATTACATTATGGGGGAATCATTTCGCAAATTCCGGAATGCCCGTATCTTTAATTTCTGCAAGTCCTACAAATATCAGTCGATAGGGTATTATGTTTCCCTATTGGCGGCGGCCCGCGGACATAAACCCATCCCCTCAGTTTCCACGATTCAGGACATGAAGTCTCAGACCATCATCAAACTGGCCTCCGAAGAGCTGGACGAGTTGATGCAGAAATCGCTGCATGATCTGCGGTCAAAAACTTTTGTGCTCAGCATATATTTTGGCAAAAACCTCTCCCCAAAGTACCATAAGCTTGCGGCGGAACTGTACGGGTTGTTCAATGCCCCTTTCGTGCGAGCCCATTTCCACAAGAGCGACCGGTGGTATCTCAAAAAAATAGGACCGATTTCCGCAACGGAAATTCCTCCCAGCCACCATGAAGTGGTGATGACCTACTGTGGCGAATATTTTGCTGGTAAACGCATCAAAGTCAAAAAGAAAGGGGAATCCCGTTTCAGTCTGGCCATTCTGGTGAACCCCAAAGAAGAAAATCCCCCCAGCAACGCCAAAGCTCTGGGGAAATTCAGCAAAGCTGCCGAAAATCTCGGTATGGAGGTGGAGTTTATCGAACGGGACGACTACTCTCGCCTTGCGGAATTTGACGGGTTGTTCATCCGTGAGACCACCAATGTAAACCATCATACCTATCGTTTTGCGCGGCGGGCGCAGGCGGAAGGATTGGTGGTGATCGACGATCCGGACTCCATCCTCAAGTGCACCAACAAGGTGTACCTGAACGAGGTTTTGCAAAAGAACGGTTTTTTGGTGCCCAAAACCATGATTGTGACGGCGGACAATGTGGATGAAATCCTTGCCACTGTTGGTCTTCCCTGTGTTTTGAAAAGCCCAGACAGTTCGTTTTCGCAAGGGGTGGTTAAGGCGGACAATGCCGACGACCTCATACGCGAGGCCAAGTTTCTCCTGGGTAAATCAGCATTGATCATCGCACAGGAGTTTTTGCCGACGGACTTTGACTGGCGGGTGGGGGTTTTGGATGGCAAGGCTATTTACGTCAGCAAGTACCACATGGTGAAGCAGCATTGGCAAATTATCAAACGGGACGACGAGGGCAATTTATTGGATGGGGACTCTGAAACCCTGGCGGTGGAGTCTGCGCCACCCAAGCTCATCACCTTGGCGGAAAAAGCCGCCGCATTGATCGGCAAGGGATTATACGGGCTTGATCTGAAAGAAGTGCGGGACAAATACTATGTGATTGAGATCAATGATAATCCCAGCATCGACGCGGGCTGTGAAGACGCCTTTCTCAAAGATGAGTTGTACCAGAAAGTCATGGAGACGTTCCTGCAGCGGATGATTCTTAAAAAGGAGAAAAAAGGCGGATGAGCAAGACAGTTGATCTTCACCTTTTTCAGGGCTACGGGATCGAGTTGGAATACATGATCGTTGACCGGCGTACCCTGCAGGTTCGTCCGATTACCGATCAGATATTGACAGCCATGGCAGGATCGTTAACCAATGAGGTGGAGCTGGGGGAATTCGCCTGGTCCAATGAACTGGTGATGCATGTTATTGAGCTCAAGACCAATGGTCCCGTCGCTCGTCTGCGGGGACTGGCGGGAAAGATTTCCGGTGAGATCCGCCGGGTGAATGAAATTCTGGCTGCCCACGATGCCATGCTGATGCCTACCGGCATGCATCCGTCGTTCATACCGGAAAAAGAAACCCATCTTTGGCCTCACGACAACGCGGTGATTTACGATACCTATAACCGCATCTTCAGTTGTTCAGGGCATGGATGGTCCAATCTCCAGAGTATGCATATCAATTTGCCCTTTACCGGAGATGAGGAGTTTGGACGGCTGCATGCGGCCATTCGGTTGGTGCTACCCATCATTCCCGCCCTGGCCGCCAGTTCACCTCTCGTGGAGGGACGCCATGGTGGCTTCATGGATCAGCGTCTGGAGTTCTATCGGGTCAATCAGCGCTCGGTGCCCCTGGTAACCGGCCGTGTGATTCCAGAAGGGGTATTTGATATCCCCTCCTATCATAAACAGATTCTGGAAGAGATTTATGGGGCCTTGAAACCGCTTGATCCGGATGCCATCATTCAGGAGGAGTGGGTTAACTCGCGGGGAGCTATCGCACGTTTTGAGCGTAATGCGATTGAAATTCGCCTGGTGGACGTGCAGGAATGCCCGCAGGCGGATGTGGCGGTGGCAGCATTGATCGTGGCGGCAGTGCGGTCTCTGGTGGATGAGCATTGGGCCAATTGGATCGAGCAGAAGGCCTGGCGTATTACTCCCCTTGAGCAGATTTTTTTGCAATGTGTACGACAGGGAGGGGACGCCCCCATCCCCAACGCGGACTATCTGTCGTTGTTCAGGGTGCCCCGTGCGCAGCAAAGCACCATGACTGCGATCCAACTCTGGCAGCATATTGCCGAGCAGCTGCTGGATAACGAGCAGCATGATTTAAAAGAACATCAACCGGCATTGGGAACCCTTTGGCGCGAGGGCTGTCTGGCCAAACGCATTCTTAAAGTCACCGGCCCACAGCCTTCACCGCAGGTTCTGGCGGAGGTTTATCATCGACTGGCCACCTGCCTGGCGGAAGGACAGATGTTTGAAGCTCCTTAACAACAGGCCGATGCGTATCCTGGTCACTTGCGAGCATGGGGGTAATAAAGTTCCCCGTTCGTTGCACGGCCTGTTCAAGGATCAGAAAGCTCTGCTGCAGACCCACCGTGGTTACGATATTGGTGCCCTGTCAGTAGCCAAAGCTCTTAGTCGCAGCCTGGATTGCCCGCTGCTATACCAGGATGTGTCCCGATTGGTGATCGACTGCAATCGCTCTCTGCATCATCGGCATGTTTTTTCTCCCATCACTGCTGAACTGGGTTCAGAGCAAAAAGACAAACTGGTGACCCAGGTCTATCGATCCTATCGCCAGGATGTTGAGGCGCAGATTGCTTCCTGGATCAAAAGCGGCGCAAACGTGGTGCATTTATCGATTCATTCGTTTACACCCTCGTTGCAAGGCCAGGTGCGTCGGGCCGAAATTGGACTTCTGTATGATCCTCAGCGGACGTTTGAAATAAAGGTCGTAGGGAAACTGCAGCAGGAGCTGCAACGGCGTGAACCTGCTTGGCGGGTGCGGCGCAATTACCCGTATCGTGGTACGGCAGATGGATTCACCACGCATTTAAGGCGATGTTTTCCAGTGCATCGCTATGCCGGTATCGAGGTGGAGATCAATCAAAAATTCTGGGCGTCACCGCCACAATCCCAACCTATTGCAAAACACCTAGGGATGGTCATATCCCGGGCGTTCGCTATGACAAAGGAGAACAGAGCATGATTTTACGCTGGGGTCTATTGCTGGTGCTGATGTCCGGTTGTCAAACCACTCCCAAAACCAAAGCCGTCAAGCCGGTCGCCTCGGTGGGATTTAGTGAATTCATGAAGGTGATTACTCCACGGGGTAGTCTTTTACCACTGCCGGGTGGCCAGGAGTCGTTGCTGTTGGCACACCTTCCGGATGACCCCTATGTCAAACTCTATCGCCTTAACCACAAAGACCATCAGTTTAAACAGGACCTTGACGCCGGCCAGTCCATCAGTGCCCTGCGACGGGATCCCAAACTCAAGCGCATCTATGTGATGCTGGATGATGAGGGAGATGAGAATACCGGTATTTATCATTACGATCTAGTTTCTCATGAATTAACAGACGTGTTTGTGAAGGAGGGGTTTCGTTCCTCCATCGAGGATTTTAGCACCGATGGTGAAACCCTCTATATTCTTTCCAATTACGAGAATAAAGCGATTTATTCTCTCTACAAATTGGATGCCAAATCTCTGAAAAGCACCCGATTGTCCGACGGCAAACGCAGTTGGGATCGGGCGGTGGTGAGTCCTGATGGGAAAACGATTGCTTTGCAGGCTCATCGGGATAATGGGACTTCGGAAATTGTGTTGCTGGACGCCAAAACAAAGAAGGTCAGTCCCCTCCTCGCCAAACCAAATACCGTTTATGAGCCGGCGTTTTTCCATCCCAAAAATAAGGAACTCTACGTCAATAGTGATGAAGGACGCGATCGCAGCGGTTGCGCCAAAATATCGTTGACGGGTAAAGGGGCACTGGAATGGGTGCGGGTACAGGACGGCCGTGATGTGAATTGTGGTTACGATGGTACGTCCCTGTTAAGTTACGCAGAGGAATCCGATGCTGGTCGAACCCAACTATTCCTTTATGAAGGGATATTTGAGCGGGAAGTCAGTTTTGCTCGCCCGGAAGGGGCCAATATCTCGGGTGTGGCGGCGATACCGGGGGATGAGGATATCTATTTTAAAATGTCCCGCAGCAAAGCACCCGCAGAATTCTATCGCATCAAACGCAAGGGTGGGGCGGACGCTGTTCCTCAAAAGATTTCCAAATTGAATCATTCCAACCTGACGGAAAAGGACTTTGGCACCTCCATGGATTTCCGTTTTGCCAGCTTTGACGGCATGGAGATCCATGGTTTGATCTTCGCCAAACCGGAATGGACCACCAGCGACGTCAAACGTCCCCTGATCATATGGCCGCACGGCGGGCCGGACTATCTGGTACGTCACGAGTATATGCCCACCTTTCAATACTGGATCCAGCAGGGTTATGTGATCTTTGCCCCTAATTTCCGCGGGTCAATCGGGTACGGCAAAAAGTTTGAGACTCTGAACGACCGGGACTGGGGCGGTGGCCATATCAAGGATGTGGTGTGGGGCAAACGGGAGGTGGCCAAACTGCCCTATATTGACGGGGACAATGTCTTTGTTGTGGGACGGAGTTTTGGGGGATACTCCACATTGTCTGCCATCACATCCTATCCCGACGAATTCAAGGGAGCGGTGGCGATGGTGGCCATCGCCAATCTTTTTACCTTTCTGAAGTCGATTCCCCCGGACCCATCCTGGCAGGAGGAGTTCCTAAAGGAGGTCGGAGACCCGGTGGAGGATAGCGAGCTGTTGATGGAGCGATCGCCGTATTTTCATGCCAATAAAGTCAAAACGCCTCTTTTGATTTATCAGGCGGATAAGGACGTGCGCACCGTGGTGGGGGAAATGGACGCGTATGTGGAAAAGTTGCGGGAATCCGGTATCCCCGTGACGTATGAGGTGCTAAAAAACGAGGGTCATTTCATTTCCCGCCGGGAAAATCTGGAAAAAGTCATGCAGGGTACCATTGATTTTTTAAATCAGATCATACTGCGGTGATGGTGAATTTTTTATTGACCGGTAGGGATGGATGCAGAGAATGTCTATGATGGTTTGGATATGATGTTGAATGAACGCCCGAAGTCTTCTGCGCAGTGTTCAGCCTGTCAGCAGCAGGCGACCCTTCTTTTTGCGACGAAGGACTACAATAAAAAAATCAGCGATGCGATCTTTTCAATCCATCGGTGCCAAAATTGTGGCTTTGTTTTTTTGCACAACGTCCCTGAGAATTTGGGTGCCTACTATCCCCAGGAATACTATCCGATTCCGCAGGATCGGCAGAGTTTGCAGGTGGTGGCGGAAAACGAGCGCTACAAGATCGATCTGTTACAAAAACATGTGCAGCGTGGTCGTCTTCTGGAGATAGGTCCGGCCTATGGTAACTTTGCATACTTGGCCAAAGAGGCTGGGTTTGAGGTGGAAGGCCTGGAGATGAGTCCGGAGTGCTGCACCTTTTTAAATGATGTGGTTCAAGTCAAAGCAACACAGACTACCGATATCCTGGCAAGCCTGAAGGACCTTGGAAAGTATGATGCGATCGTGTTGTGGCATGTCTTTGAGCATCTCACCAATCCATGGCCGGTGTTGGACAGCCTTGCGGAGCATTTGAATCCGGATGGCGTGTTGCTCCTGGCCATGCCGAATCCCGAATCTCTCCAGTTCCGGATATTCGGGCGTTTTTGGGCTCACCTTGATGCGCCTCGTCATGTTTGCCTGGTACCGTCGGATTTGATCACACAAAAGGCCGCTGCACACAGGTTATTGCCGGTAGAGTTGACATTTACCGACCGGGGAAGTCTTGGGTGGAATTCCTTTGGTTGGCAGGTGACCTTGATGAATGCGTTTACAAACTCTACCTTGAAATTTGCCATGAAGGTTCTGGGTAAGGCTCTTTCGATCGCCTTGGGTCCCATGGAACGCTCGTCCAAAAATGGCAGTTGTTACACCATTGTTTTAAGAAAGCAGTCATGAGTATGAAATTTTCGGTCTTATTGCCCACACGTGAACGGCTCGATCTTCTCAAATATGCGGTCACGTCCGTGCAGAAGCAGGACTATGATAATTGGGAGATCGTCATTTCGGATAATGATTCTCAAACCTGTGACATCAAAAGTTATGTGGCGTCGCTGGCTGATCCCCGCATCCAGTATTTCCGGACAGAAAGGTTGTTGCCGGTCACTGAAAACTGGAATCGTGCTCTTGATAAATCGAAAGGTGATTATGTCATCATGTTGGGTGATGATGATTGCCTGCTTAAAGGATACTTTACAGACCTTGCAGCTTTAATCGCCAAATACCGGCAACCGGAGCTGATTTATACGTCGGCCTATATTTTTGGGTACCCCGGAGTGGTGCCGGGACATCCGGACGGCTTTTTGCAAGCGGATTTGAATAGACTCCACCAGCAGCCCAGCGATTACATCTTACCGCATGAAGACGCGGTAAAACTTTGCAAGATGGCTATGAATTTTAAGATGAATTATGCCTTCAACATGCAGTATTCTCTGGTTTCCCGGCAATTCATCGAGCGTTTAAGGGATAAAGGCCCCTTCTATCAGTCCCCTTACCCCGATTTCTATGCCACCAACGCCATGTTTCTCACGGCCCGCTCCATTGTTGTGGTTCCTAAACCGATGGTCGCCATCGGTATATCACCCAAATCCTACGGCTTTTATCATTTTAACCGTAAAGAAGCAGAGGGTGTGCAGTTTCTCCAGAATGAAGGGGAATCAGAGAGTCGCCGATTCCTCGAAAAAATTATCCTGCCAGGCAGTCGCAACAATACCTCCTGGCTCCTGGCGATGGAGGCCATCAAGGACAACTTTAAAGAGGACGTGCCTGATCTGGAGGTTGGCTATCGTCGCTACCGTCTCTTTCAAGCTCTTTATGCCTACAAGAATTTTTTGGTGACCAAAACACTGAGCCGGGCCGAATATGACCAGATTTGCACCGGGCTGACACTTTGGGAAAAAGTTCTATGGGGTATTCCCGCTGGTATCGCCTTCAGGATTCTCGGTTTGATGCCTCCTGATATCAAGGAAAACCTCTTTAAGTCTCTCCGAAAGCTGTTCGGGAAATACGAATTCGAAGGCAAGATCAGCGAAAAACGGCGCTTTGAAAACATTCTCGATGTGTTTAACCACGTTTGAAGCGTCTTGGGCGACTTTGTCGTAAGTCCAGGAGGATCGCCCGCACTTGTGGCGAGACCATCGCCGCGCCGACCAGCACAACCGTCAGTGTGGCGGCAATTTCCCCAATTCCAGCACCGTTATCCGGAGTCGGAGCCAGTGTGTTCCAAAGCATGTGAAATAGAGTAAAAAGGCAGATCACAGTCACGCAGGGCAAACCGATATCAATGAAATACCATCGTCGCAACTCGCCCTTCAGCAACCGTCGATGCATGATCGGCGCTTCAAAAAGAACATACCCCAGGTTCAGCACGATCCAGCAGGCACTAGCTCCCACCAAACCATAGTTGTGCACCGCAAAAAACAGCAACGGCAAATAAAACACGATAGCTACCAGGTTTTTGTAGGTGGACAGGGTTGTCCACTGGGCCGCCAATTGCAAAGCGAGGGGCGGCAGCATCAGGACATTCAGGGCAGAGCCGATGGTCAGAATACCCAGAATAGGGGATGCCTGTTCGACGACGTCTGGTTGTTTGGCCCAAAGAACCAGAATATCGCGGGCAAAGTAGGCTAACGTGGCGGCGATGGAAAACACCAATACCGAGAGTACCTGGGTGGTGCGATGGTAAAACGCCGCCAACTCCCGTTCCTGGACTTCTGGAGCAGAATGGTCGGGCGAATTCTTTTGCAGGAGACGGCTGATCCTCGGAAAAACCGCCGCATAAATGGGGTGCCCGATGTACTGCAGGCTGTTGGCGAGGGAAAAGGCAAAGGTGTAATAACCAAGTGCCTGCAGAGGCAAAAGTTTGCTGATGATAAAGCGGTCCGTTTGCGTCAGGATGACGCTGAGCAGTGTCAATGCGGTCAGACCGCCAAAGTATTTTTTGTTCTCCCGCCAAAGATCGGGACTAAATCGCCCGGGCACCAAGGGGCCGTGGGCGGTAAAAATACCGGTGATGGCCAGGCGCATCATCAGGGTTGTGACCAGATTGACCACGGCTTGCCAAACAAAATAGGCTTGGATGGTTGGTTCAATCAACCAGAGGACCAGAACGGCGCCCCCCCATTGCAGGGTGGCTTGGATGACTTTGATAACATTTAAATGAACGTGCCGCTCCAGTCCGAGCAAACACCCTGTATAGAGAGCGATGGGCCATTGAAACAGGATGACGATAGCCATCAATAGGATGGCTCGCTCCGCTTGAGCTGGCGCCATGGTTTCCAGATTGATCCAGTGGTGGGCGATCAGGGGGGCAACCAGAGCCAGAGCCAGGCCTAAGAGCAATCCCACCGACCAATAGATCACCTCGTAGGTGCGGATGATGTTTTGACCCTGCTGGCGATCCGTGTCCCGGCGTAAATCTAATAGAGCGAGGCCACGATTGACGGCAGTGCTCAGACCCATGTCCAGGAACGAGATCAGGGCAAAAATCGAAATATGGAGACCAACCAGACCATAGGCTTCGGCACCCAGGAATTTGATATACCACGGCAAAAAGGCCAGGGACATCAAACCCATCCAGAAGCGCCCTGCGAGGTTGGCCAGAAAGTTGGTTTTGGTGGCTGATCTCATCGGGTCCCTCTTTGGTGGGTGAGATCCTGTCCTTGCGGCATTGGTCTGATTGTCGAGGACTGACGCCAAAGCATTCCGGTCATGCGGCGCAATGCAAAAAGTAGAAAAAGCGCCATGACTCTGGCAGGAGACCCATGGGCAAAAGCCTGGCGCCAATGGGTCATGAATCCCTGAGCGCTTCCTTTTGTCAGGAACATCATTCCCCGCCAGAGAGCTAAAGCACCAAAACTATGGCGGAAGGTTTCCCTCGTTGTCGGTGAAAATGGCAGCTGCGGATTGTTCAGGATCCTTAGATATTCCTGTAACTCCAGGGTGGACCCGCGATCCTGCTGCCCCTCCTGTCCCGCATGAAATAATATCCGGCAGGCCTTTTGGTCCGTGGCGGCGAAATCACCTTTGGTCATGGCTTTAAAATAGAAATCCAGATCGCCGCACTTGCGGAACGATGGGTCGAAACGGATCGTATCGACCAACCGACGGTTAAAAAAAACACCGGTTGGATAATTGAACGGGTTTTTGCCGGTTGTGGCCAAATGCGACATGCAAGCATCCGCAAGGTGGGGGTCACGATAGATGCCGGGTGCAATTGTCGTCCCCAGCATTTTAATGACTTGTCCGGATTCATCGACCGCGTCCCCGGTCATATTCAGCATGGCGACCTCGGGATGGTCCGAATAAAAGCGCACAGCCTGTTGGACCGCCCCTGCA
>JAKQGS010000145.1 GCA_029556045.1 Pseudomonadota bacterium
AGTCAAAGTCCTGGAAAACGGTGAATTTGGAATCCACCCAGATCTCCCCGTCCTGACCAACCCGGCGATCCTCTTCAAAAGCAATGCCACCGGAGCCGGTCGTTTGTTCCACCACCGGTGTTTTATTATAGACTTTGAGACCGACTATGGCGGAAAAAGCTTCCGCTTGAAAACCGCCGATAACCCGCATAAACGGTACCGTGGCATCCCCGAGAGTTTGGGAATAGGCATCCCCCTGAAGGGTGACATCCCTCTCCCGTTCACCAAAAAAAACCGCCGAGACGGCACCACCGAGAATTATGGGACCCCAGCGAAAGACCGGGCCGGCACCCAGCTCTCGTTGCTGGGAAGTCTCCTGCCAGCGGTACGGTAGAATGCCGTTGCTTGTATAGGCTACATCCCGGGAGGTTTGGGATGAGAACAGGAAGAAATGGGTGCTGTCATTGATGGGTGATACCATTCCCGCCGCAAAAGTCGTTTGGTTCGCATCGCCATCGAATAGGATCGCATCCGATTTGGCCCGCCCTTCCCAGCGATCCGAGAGATAATTCACCTCCACCTTGGTTTTGGGGGTTACCACAAAACCAAAACCATTCCCCAGGGGACCATCCTGCAAAGCGCGAATTCCGACCGTCTCAACACCATGGGCGTGAGTGGTCCCCAAGAGGGAGCCCATTAGAGTCAGGTAAATCAGGTTTTGCTTTAATGTGGTCATGTTCGGCTCTAATTCAACGGGACTTTTTTCAGGCCTACTATTTTACGCAGCTCCGCCAGGCGCTGCTCAACATCCTCAGGGATATGGGTACCTGAGCTTCCGGAATACTCCAGCATCACGTTGTCCTCCAGCAGGGCATAGGCTTTTTTGGCATATTCCTGCTCCGGTGCCGCACGAATGGCGGACTCAAAAAAAACATCGGCCTGAGACAGCCAATAAGAGCGCCCCGCCAGCAGTTCTGTGATTCCCAGCAAGTAATAAGCCTCTCCCGCTTTGACCTTGTCCTTGGGGCTTTCATCCAGATATTGGCGCAGGAGTGTGGAAGCCTGAATGTAGTAAACCACGCCGCCGCGATCCAATGGGAACTCCATCACCCGTTTGGCCCGGTCGATATATCCCTTGGCCTGGTCGATAATGGACTTCTTCGTATCGGGTGCGTTTTTCAAATCCGCCAATGATCTTGTCCAATTCACCAGATCCTGCCGCACCAGAGCGGGTATGCCCTGATTGTCCAGCACTGCGTTCAGAGTTTTGCGGGCGCGTTCCGGGTCATTCTTCACCCGAATCGCAACTGTCAGATATTCCAGAAAGGGATTCAGCAAAACCACCTGTCCCCGGGGAAAACCGCGTTGCAGAAAGATCCCCTCGTAGGTCTCCAATGCGGCATCGAACTGTCGAGTGGCTACCATCAGAAGAGCCTTTTCTTCCGCCGGCAATTTGGCCACTTCCACCCGCTCCAAAAACGACCCCTTGGCTAAATTGGAATCACTTTTTGATGGCATGCGGGAGTGGCAGGCAATGCAGTTTTCCGTCATGTTGCGCACGATGTACTGCGATTCAAGATAGCGACCCCGCTTAAAATGGCGGTAGGCTTCCTGCGCATCCTTGGACAGGGAAAAACTATAGAACGCATAACCAGCATCCTTTTGTTGCCCGTGCTTTTTGATGATGTCCGCCTGCTCGGAAACAATCTTGAGACTTTCCTCAATAACGGCTTTATTTTTACTGTCGGAAAAGTCTTTTTCTGCAATGGACAATGGGAATACCTGATAGATGGCACTGTAGATTTTGACCATCTTTTCCCTCACGTCGGCACTATTATCAGCAGCCGCCAGCAGATGGGAAACCCCAAAGGAGAACGCCAGTAGGAACAGGATTTTGATAATGCGTCGTTTCATATTCACTCCTTTCAGTCACCCATTTCATGTGGATGCCGGACTGCTGCATCGATTGCGATACGATTGCCATGTTTTGATAAATGATTGTACTATAGCATGCCAAAATATGCTAAAACCTTTGTCATATTCTGGCTCGTGCACTTTGATCCATAGGGGGATATCGCCGTGTTGCAACGCATTCTTCTGCTGGTAGTCCTCTTCCAATCGCCCCAGGTTATGGCAGAAGCCGCGCCAACCAAACCGCTACCGATGGCGACGACAGGCAACAAAGCATCACCCAAGTCGATCCAAAAAATGATGCAGGATAAGCAGGCCCATATGAATCAGGTTTTTGCCAAACTGGTCAGGGGGCAGGTCCCGAAAATTCAAACCGAGGCAGAAACCCTTCGGATGATCAGCGCGGTCAATAGTTGGCACATGGCAGAAGACGAGGAGTTCATCCGGTACAACAAGAACTTTCAGGAGGCCCTGCGGACGCTGGAACTGCGGAGTAAAGAGGGTAACCCGGACGCCACTTACCTGGCTTATATCCAGGTGGGCATGGTGTGTATGCAGTGCCATAAACACGTGCGGGATCAAGGGGCCAACAGCAATTAACATCTCCCTTAGGCCCCCCTGACTTCACGCTCTTAATCATCTTGGCATTGACCTTTAATCAGTCAACCGCCTGATATTAAAGCGAATATCATAGGTAGAACCCATAGACGTATGAATCGGTGCCACCGGTTAGTGGAGCGAACGCCTATGTTCCAAAAAATGCAACCATTTGATTTAAAAGAAAAAAGTGGTAGCGAGAGGCGGGATTGAACCGCCGACCTCATGATTATGAATCATGCGCTCTAACCATCTGAGCTACCTCGCCATAGGAAGCAGAAGGGATTGTTTAGTGATTTCTCCCCAAAAAGTCAACCATATACCTACCATGTGTGTTCGGGAGAATCAGTAAACTCCCCCCTTGAGTTGCCAGGGTGCAGACTTGATATCGAAGGCCAGAATCGTTAAATTGAACCATCGATCAGAGGAAATTTATGCGTCCGCACCTTGCCATCGACTTTGGCACATCCAACTCGCTTGTGGTTTTGGTCACCGGCCGAACCTCGGTCACCCCTCTGGCCATCGACCCGGGAAACGATGATCCCACAATTCTACGCAGTGTGCTCTATTCACCATCCCGCGATGAATGGGAATTCGGACAACAGGCCATCGAGAGTTATTACCACGGTGGTGCAGAGGGCCGAATATTCCGATCCCTCAAAAAGTTTCTCCCAGACCCCCTATTCACCGGCACACAAGTCCATGGGGTCTACCATTCGCGGGAAGAACTCATGGGACGCATGCTGCGAACCATGCGTATGCGGGCAGAAGCAGTCGCAGGAGAGGGGGTCAAGTCCGTGGTATTGGGGCACCCCGCACTGTTCTCCCGGCAACCCCATCTGCACCAGCAAGCTCTGCAAAGACTGGAAAAAGCGGCTCGACTGGCAGGGTTTACCGATATCGACTTTTGCCCAGAGCCGATTGCAGCGGCCCACGAGTTTGCGACATCCCTTGAGACCGCCCGGACTGTTTTGATTGCGGACTTTGGGGGAGGTACCAGCGACTTTACCGTCGTTAAGTTACGCCCCGAAGGGTTTCAGCCCGAAGATGTGCTGGCCCTCGATGGATTGTCGATCGCCGGAGACGCTTTTGACGGCTCGATTATGGAGCATTCGGTAGCCCCCTCTTTCGGATCGAAGGTGGAATACCGTGTGCCTTTTGGCTCCAATGTCCAACGACTGCCAAAGGCTCTGGTCCGCAAAATGTGCTCTCCTGCCGATCTATTATTGCTGGGCAGACAGGACTATTTGGAATTTTTCCAAAAGCTGGATGACTGGAGCGTCGGAGAAAATGACGCCCAAAGCCTGGAGCGATTACGGCTGCTCGTGGAGGATCGGCAAGGTTACGCTCTTTTCCAAAGCATCGAAGAGGGGAAGAAAGATCTTTCCAGTCATGAGCAGGCTATTATCACCTATCAATATCCAGGGATTGATCTACGCTTGCCTTTGCCGCGCAGTGAATTTAATGACTATTCCGCTCCCCTTGTTGGGGCGATCGTGGAATGCCTTGACCGCACCGTTCTTCAATCCGGTCTTTCTCCTGATCAAATCGACCTGGTATGCTGCACAGGCGGAACAGCCCGGCTCAAAGCCGTTCAGGAGGCCATGATTGCACGTTTTGGCGAAGAGCGCCTGCAGCAGCATTTGCCATTTCATGCGGTGGTGCAAGGATTGGCTCACTTTGCGGCCCGCAAAGATCGGGCTTGAGCGACTCTTCAAATGCGGCCTGAGTGTCATCTGCCCTTATGTAATTTTTTAAAATGAAATTTCCAAATTTTGATGAATGCATCGGCAAAAGTTGAAAGACAAAATGTAGGATTTCCCACATCACCCACGGAGCCGTCAACAAACGAACTTTTTTAAGCTCTAGCGTTTTTCCTCTGTTTTTACATAAGAACACCCACAATTAGACTCCCCTCTATTTTACGACCTACCGTCCCTGAAAAGGCGAACCCACAATAGGTTTAGGCATTTGGTTAACGCCGACTCGACTCATTCCCATAACCGCAAGCCTTGTTAACCCAGCTATTATTTGAGTTTTGGAGAGAATCTTGCAGAACAGGCTATCGCCAATGCAAATGGACTTCTCACTTAAGGAGTACTTGTTATGAAGATTTCCGAAGTCATGAGCAAAAAAGTTTCGACCATAAACCTGGGAACAACTCTGCAGGAAGCCGCCGAGAGGATGCGGTCTGAGGATGTCGGTGCTCTACCGGTGGTTGATCCAGTGTCGGATAAAATCAAAGGGATGTTAACGGATCGGGACATCGTTGTGCGAGCTGCCGCATTGGGTAAAAACCTCGATAAGACCAAAGCGGAAGAGGCTATGACCGAGAATATACGGTTTGTATTCGAAGATGAGGATATCAGTAAAGCGGCTTCTCACATGAAGGACAAACAAATCCGGCGACTGGTGGTCCTCAATCGCAACAAACGAATGGTGGGTCTCGTTTCACTGGCGGATCTCGCCAGCAAGAGTCCGGATGAGCATCTATCCGCCAGCGTCATGAAGTCCGTGGCAGAACCCTCCGTTCACCTCACGGCCCATTAACAGACTTGGGCAGAAAAAACTGCCTCCAATAGTTGCCAGTGTCCTATAGTAATTCATGTGTTCGATAACGACAAAAAATGGCTGACCTTATCAGTCAGCCATTTTACTTGAAGGGAATTTCGCTTAAGCACGAGCCTCCATGATAAGTCCTTAAAATTCACCCTCTGCAATACGCCGGACATATTCCTGCCACGGTAAAACAAGCACGCCATGATCCAAGGTGCGGACGTTTGGGTCACGGCTAACGATCCATTTATTTTTAAGGGGGAGCTCCTCCGAAAGGGCATTCAACCCTCGACAATCGTTTTGATTAACTGGGCCTGCTTTGATTTCGATCGCGGTGTGCTCGTCCAATAGGAGATCTACCTCAAATCCCGACGCACTGCGCCAATAATGGATCTTTGTAAATGCCTTTTCGTAAGTCAGGGCTGCCTGTGTTTCAAGTACAATGAAATGCTCAAAAGCTGTACCAAACTCCGGCGTTTTTTCGGAAATCGTGCGCCCCAGAAGTGTTTGAGGGATACCACAGTCAAACCAATAGAACTTCGGTGTCATAATGGGGCGGCGTTTTTTACTATGTGTATAGGGCATCAAATGAAAACCCATTAGTGTGTCTTCCAGGATCTGATAGTATTCGCGGACCGTCTTAGGTGCTAGTCCCAGATCCCGAGCGATGTTGGCATAGTTGATAAGTTGGCCGTTGGAATAGGCCGACGTTTCCAAAAACCTGGTAAATGCCGGCAAGTTGCGAACGAGGCCCTCCGCTTGAATCTCTTCCTTAAGGTATTCTCCGCAATAGTCCTGCATGGCCAGGTTTGGTTCGCTGTCAAACCAAATGGGGGGAAGCCCCCCGACCTGCAAATAGCGCATCAGATCGAAATCAGGGATTTCAAGCGATGTCAGAGGTTTTAGAAAAAGGGAACGCAGGCGACCGGCAAGGTTGGTGAGACCCAAACGGCGTAATTTGCGCGCACTTGATCCCGACACAATAAATCTATTGCTAGAATTTTCGATTAGCCAATGAATTTCACGCAGAAGCTCCGGAATCAGTTGAATCTCATCCACAATGATTGTGGTTTGTTGAGTGGCAAATTCATTTCTCAGAAAAGCAGGCTGGCTACGGTACCGAAAGTAGACGTCAGACTTCAATAAATCGATGGCGTGGGCATCAGGAAAGGAATGCTTCAATAATGTGCTTTTTCCGGTCCGACGCGGCCCTAAGAGAAGATAGGAACGCCTCTCGTCAAATTTAACCCGCCGTTTTAAATATATTTTTTCCATAAAAACCCTCCACTACCGAATATCATGATAATCGGGAGTGGAAGGTCACTGCAAGCGATATGTTGATAAGAATTGATAAGTAAATACCCCCTTGCTTTAGCGAACAGAGGGCCTGACCTCGTCGGTCAGCGTTTGCGCTTAACCATGAAACACGGTTTATTTACGATAGGGTGGCAGAACCAATAGATGATGCCCCTTCACAAAATCGGGACAACGATCAATGGCCTGCACAAAAGCCGTCACGGTCTCCATATTGGTAAAGAGGGAACAGCCAAATTTTACCGCCGCCTGCCGCGTCAAAGAGCCCATGGTGAGCTCCCGCCGTTGGGTGTTTTTGGGAATGTTGATGACCATATCCACCCGCTTTTCCTGGATGGCTTTGATCACGTCATTGGGGCCTTCACCGGGCCAGCTCAGCTCCTCCACCTCAAAACCATGCGTGCGCAGATATTCAGCGGTCCCCTTGGTAGCAAATAGAGGCAGGTTCAACTTACGCAGGATTTCCGCGGATTTCAGGAACTTAAATTTCTCTTTTTCCTGCCCGGAGCTGACCAGCACCCCTTTGACCGGACGTTTAAGACCGCTGGATTCAAGCGCCAGAATCAACGCCTCATCAAAGTTCTCACCGATGCATCCCACCTCACCGGTGGAGGCCATCTCGACCCCAAGAATCGGATCGGCACCACCCAAACGTTTGAAGCTGAACATGGCAGCCTTGACACCAACGTAGGGCAATTCATCCTCATTAAAACGGGCCAGGTTCGGGGTGCGGCCGATCATCACGTCGGTGGCGGCGTCTGCCAGATTCAACCCCACCGTTTTGGATACAAAGGGAAAAGACCGCGCCGCCCGCGCGTTACACTCGATCACACGAATATCACCGTCTTTGGCCAGAAACTGCATATTAAAAGGACCATTCAGCCCCAGACCTTTGGCAATCTTGCGTCCAGCCCGCCGCACCCGCCGCACCGTCTCCACATAAAGACGCTGCGCTGGTACCACCATGGTGGCATCACCAGAATGAACGCCGGCGTTTTCAATATGTTCGCTGACAATGGCGGTGAGAATTTCGCCATTGGCGGCCACCCCGTCCAACTCAATCTCCCGAGCCCCTTCGATAAATTCCGACACCACGATCGGATAGTCGGGTGATAAATCCACGGCCACACTGAGACATTGTTCCAACGATTCGGCGTCATAGGCGACACTCATCGCCGCACCGGAAAGAACGTAACTGGGTCGCACCAGGACTGGGAATCCAACGTCATCGGTAAAGCTCTTGACCTCACTCATGCTTTTGGCCGCCACCCAACGGGGCTGCGCGATGTCAAGCTGGTCCAGGAGGGCCGAGAACTTGCGGCGGTTTTCGGCACTGTCAATGGTTTCCGGCCGATGTCCCAGGAGTTTCAGGCCAGCTTGGGAAACCGCCAGTGCCAGACGATTTGGCAACTGTCCCCCCATGGAGGCCACCACACCCACAGGCTTTTCCACATCCGCGATATCAAGGATCCGCTCCAGACTGATCTCATCAAAATAGAGGCGGTCACTGCTGTTGTAATCGGTCGAAACGGTTTCAGGGTTGCAGTTGATAATCACACTGCGCCACCCGGCCTTTTGCAGGCGACGACTGCAACTGACCGCACACCAGTCAAACTCCACACTGGTACCGATGCGATAAGATCCTCCACCCAGAACAAGGGCGGTAAAAACCTTGCCATCATCCGGCAACTCGTCGCTATGGGTACCAGAATAAGACAAATAGAGGTAATTCGACGGTGACGGGTATTCGGCCGCCGTGGTATCGATCTTTTTCACCACCGGTTTGACGCCATACTCAAGGCGCATCTTCCGCACCAACAGTGACGCATCTTGAATTTCTTTTTCCGAGAAACTGCGTGTTCCCCCGGGTTGACGCAGGGCCAATGCGGCAATCTGCTCGTCTCCAAAACCTTGCAGTTTCCACTTGCGCCATAGAGCTTGATCGACCCCTTTAAAGGCCGCCAGGATATACCGATCCAACGGTAACGAGGCATCCGCCTGCCGAGACTTTTCCCGAATTTCCTCTTCACCTTTTGCAATCATCTGCACCTGGTAGAGGAACCATTCGTTGATAGTGGTGAGCTCATAAACCTGCTCAATGGTCATGCCACGTCGGAATGCTTCCAATACTGCATAAAGGCGGGTATCGGTTGGTACCGTCAGAGCTTTTTTGATTTCGCTTTCCGACATCGCACGGCGAGGCATGCTGAGGCCTTCAGCGTTTTCCGTCACCATGCGCACCGCTTTCTGCAGTGCCTCCGGAAAATTGCGGCCGATCGACATCACCTCTCCCACCGATTTCATGGTGGATCCAAGGTCGCGGCTCACCCCCTGGAACTTGCCCAAATCCCAGCGGGGTATCTTAATGGCCAGATAGTCCATCGCCGGTTCAAAAAAAGCATAGGTGATACCGGTAACGGGATTTTTCAATTCCAGCAGATCGTAACCCAGCACCACCTTGGCGGCAATGTAAGCGATCGGATAACCGGACGCTTTGCTGGCTAATGCCGAGGAACGCGACAATCGTGCATTAACCTCGATGATATAAAATTCCAGCGAATGGGGGTTAAGGGCATACTGCACATTGCATTCGCCCACGATGCCCAAAGAATTCACAATGGTGATGGCGGCGTTGCGCAACAGTTGGTACTCGTCGTCCGACAGAGACTGACTGGGAGCCACCACAATAGAGTCCCCGGTATGGATACCAAGGGGATCAAAGTTCTCCATATTGCAGATGGTGATGGTATTCCTCTCACGATCCCGCATCACCTCATATTCCACTTCCTTCCAGCCGCGCAGAGATTTTTCCACCAAGACCTGCGGTGAGGATGCCAGCGCTGGCGCCACCAGTGCCTTCAACTCTTCTTCATTGTCCGCAAACCCGCTACCCAGTCCCCCCAGCGCGAAGGCAGCCCGCACGATCACGGGATAGGATATCTCATGAGCCGCTTTCATGGCCTCATCCAGCGTATTGCAGGCAAAGCTGGGAGGTATCGGCATCCCAATCGTCTTCATTTTGTTGGCAAATTCATCGCGGTCTTCCGTCATTCGCAGAACCGATGCCGGAGTTCCCAGATTGATCACATTGTACTTTTTGAGTATGCCCTGCTCATCCAGTCCCATAAGGCAGTTAAGCGCCGTCTGGCCACCAAATCCTGCGACGATTCCATCCGGGCGTTCTTCCCGGATCACCCGCTCCACCCATTCCACTTCCACGGGATAGAGGTATATTTTCACCCCCGGTTCGGGATTGGTTTGCACGGTGGCTATATTGGGATTCACCACAATGACTTCGATGCCTTCTTCCAGCATCGCTTTGATGGCCTGGGTACCGGAATAGTCAAATTCGCCGGCCTGGCCGATGGAAAGCCCACCTGAGCCGAGTAGCAAAACTTTAGGGGAACGGCCAAGTGACGCAAGTTCTTTAAGAAGTGGCATTAGACTTTGACCTCAGACAAGAATTGTTCAAGGATCCATGATGTATCGCGGGGACCACCGGATGCTTCCGGGTGAAACTGTACACTGCGAAAAGGCTTGCTGCTGTGGCGAATGCCCTCGATGGTTTGGTCGTTGACGTTTTTAAACCAGGGCAGCCAGCCGTCCGGCAGCGAGCTTTCTTCCACCACATAACCGTGGTTTTGACTGGTGATATACCCGCGCCGTGTACCAACC